>NZ_JASJSI010000094.1:0-16517 GCF_030237085.1 Stenotrophomonas maltophilia group sp. Smal32 | reverse complement strand
GTCGAGGGAATCAACAACAAGATCAAGGTCATCAAGCGCGTCGCCTACGGATACCGAGACGACGCCTATTTCTTCCTCAAAATCCGTGCAGCCTTCCCCGGACTTGGGTGAAGAACCTTTTTTTTGCCCCGTTGGCATCTCTGTGTCGCGGTGTCAGTCCTGGTGCTTCTGGCCGCTGTTCTCCACCTTGGTCACCTTGACGATGGTTGCATTGTCGATGTCAAAGTCTCCGGTAATGGCGCAAATGTCGTCGATCTTGCAAGCAGCAAAGATCTTGGGTGCAACGTTCTTGTCTTCCATCTCGAAATCGAAGGTGCCTGCATCCGGCGTTTCAAAGTTGCAGATCATCGTCCCGCATCCATAGTGGCCGACGATGCGCTCACCCTTCAGGATTTCCGCATGGGCAAGCGCTGGCAGGGCCAGGGCAGCAACGAGAGCGAGGGAGGTGGTGCGATAAGAGAGTTTCATCCCGAGTCCTTGAGAAATTGTCAATCCGCTTGGATTCCAAGCATGTCCGCGCCAAGTGTTTGGCACTTAGGTGTATCGGAACGACGGCGAGAAACTTGACCCTCTGACTTGCCATGTTCTGGCCAGCTGTCCTGCAGGAACGGGAGAGAAGCTGCCCAGTGACACTCCCTTGTGACGCGTCACTTGGTGCTCCCGGCGCTCTCGGTCACCGCCCAGAAACAAGAGTCCTAGTGTTTCTAGATGCGTTCCCAGTATGGCTGGCTCGATTTTAGGGAGGACCGATGCTATTTGTTCCGTGGAATCCATTGCGTTCACCGCTCACCGAGACGTGGTTCCTACGATAGGCATCGTCTGTACCGCTGAACGCGGATGTCTCACTTTTCGGCAGTGTCACTTCCGCTTTGACGGTTGTTTCGTTGTATGGACGTGAAGCGCGCAGAGCCTGCGTGAGGCTTAATACCTTCGCCGTTTTAGTCCGTTCGGATTCTTCGTCTCGCCTGAAGCCGTAGACCATCGCCACAACAACGACCAAGGTGATAGCCGCGATGAGATCGTAGGTGGCGATGGTCGACATTGCGTTCTCCTGATTCCTTCTGGAATGTTCTCATGCATCAGTCAGGTGCAAAGTTGCACTCAGCCGAACCTCCTATTGCTGGACTAGGTCAGTCTCTTGGCCGCGTCCGGAGGATGGGGGAGGAAAGACGCCCGTGAGAAAGAAAGGCGGCCAATGGCCGCCGTTTTGCATCTTGCCAGTCGAAGTTCGCTCAGCCCGGGCCGACACTGTTCGCGCCCCAGTAGCCGTGCGGCGCACCGCTGGTCGACAGATGGTTCCCGTAGGGATCCTCGTCCTGCAGTAAGAAGCTGTTGTCGATCTTTTTAACGGTATCGCCGACCTCATCGAGCGAAGCACCAAGACTCCTTGCTTGCAGGGCGGGCAGGGCGTTTCCTCGACGGCCTCGCCATCGGTGTTGGTGACCACCACGGCCTCGTCTTCTTCCAGTTCGCGAAGGAACGTCGAGCTGGGCGGTGAACATCGCTACGGTGCGCCGGTCCGGGTCAGCGCCACGTAGAACAACCGGCGCCCTGCGCCTTGAGGGCGCTGCGGGCGGGACGCTTAGCTTGCCGAAGGCCGATTCTTCGCACAGAGAACTCAGACTGAATTCTCCACCGGGATACCGAGCATTTCCTAGACCACCCGTCCTTTTTTTGTCGGGCCGGCGATCTTTTGGTTGCCTTGATCATCGGGGTGGTCTATAGAATTTTGGTTCAACTGTGAGGCGCTCTTTGTCCTTTCTTTAGCTGAAAGAGCATCTTGGACGTGCCTGTAATTTCTTGAAAACTCATTGCATTTGTCCAGTACCGGATTATTCTTGCTCGATAAGGGGGGTGGGGAAGTCTTGCTGCTGTTTTCAAGATCGTAGCCCCCGTTGATGCAGGCTTGAACGAGCCGAATGGAATTTTTTGCGTTCTTGATAAATTCTGAGATCGTGTCTCTTCCATCGAGCTCTAGCCAGCCAGGTGCTTGTTCGTTTGGTCCTAGAGATGCTCCCGCGCTGAGTAAATGCGTAAGCTGGACTTTGCTTTCCGAGCATTGGATGGACTTTTGGGGGTGCTCCGCCCATTCCTTTGTCGCGATGTCCTTTAGAATTCGTGCCAATTGCTGAGGTTTTATTGGCTCGGCGTTCTTCTGGGTGCAGTTATCCTTTCTGTCAGTGCTGTGCTTGGCATTGAGAAGTGTTGAGGGTTCTCCATCGCTGGGCACTATGGTTGTGTCTTTATTATGTGATTTTTCGAGATTTGACCGTTTCTCCCTGAGCTTGGCTATCACCCCCTCGTTGAAGGTCCTGCTGTTTTCAAGTGTTGATATGTGGTCGGAAAGCGGGGAGCAGGAGCATCCGTGATCGCTATAGCCTGCGTAGTACACCCACTTCATTGCGTCGAGGTTGGCATTGCCTGAAATGTACTGGGCATTTCTCAAGAGTCGCAGAATTTGGGGCTCGGGAAGCAGTTCTCCCTGGTCGGCCGTTTCTCTGAGGGGAGAAATTTGAGTTATGTCTACCCTCCCTTGAGCGTCCATCTTCTTCGCTTGAAAAACTGCTACCCGGGCACGATCATCGTTCAATCGAATGAGGAAGGCGAAGTCTGCACCGGATGCAGACTCACTACCCTGTGATCTACTGTTCTTTGAGTATCGCTGCCAGTAGAACTGTGGGCAAAAGGTATCAGGAAACTCCAAGGCAAATGTCCTGATGTTGGATGTGAAAGAGCCCAGTAGTGCATAGGTCACTTCCTCTTCGTCGAGGGATGTTTCCGAAAGAAGGGAAAGAATCTCCACAGTGGCAACTTGCAGTGCCCCGGCCAACGGAGATGGATCGAATACCTGATCGAATTTTCCAATCTTGCGATCAACGAATTTCTTTACCTTCGATGAGATGGTGCTGTCGATCCATCCTTTGCTCACCTGATGACCGCCTCTGAGTCTGTTAGAGCTCAAGACTAGCATCGGTGACTGTTGGCGTGATACCTCTGGGGCGCTTGACAGCGTTCGCTGCAGCAGTCCGAGCGGGCGTCGATTCATGGATGCGTATGCTTCACCGACCGTTCCTTTGCGGTATCGCATCGCTCGATCACGTTTGCGAGTGAGATAGTTGCGGATCACCTTGGATGAACAAGCTGGTAGGGAACGTCCTTCGTTAAGGTCAGCCCGTCTAGAGCCAGCTGGTAGATGTCCTGCGTGCTAACGGCAGCTATCGATCCATGGGTGGTTGCAAGATTCTGGGCTATTGTGAGCCAAGTGGAATGAGGGAAGTTGTAAGATATCTTTGCTCGAAGGAGCGAAAGTGGAAGGCTAGGTTCCTTCCCTTCTATCCATGATGCAAATTGCAGTTGATCTTTGCGCACAAGGCATTTGGCCTCGCGGACCATTGCGTGGGCAATACACAGTCTGTCAACTAATCGTCCTGCCGCAATGTCCCAATTTCTTTGGGTTGCGTCGAGGGTGGATACGCGCAATCTATTCATCGGGTCAGTCCTAGGGTAAGACACCCACCAGCGATAGCCGTCGCGCTCGAGGCAGACGCCAAGGGTAGCAAGATGGGCCCGGAGAAATGCTGATTTCATGTGTTTTCTCAAAGACTGTGTTTTAACCTCTCCGACGGGCTTGTCAACCGCTAGCAGCATCCCCTGGCGGTCTCCGAGGTGCAATCACCGAATCTGGGGAAAAGGGGTCAAGGATAGAACCTGCTCGCATCACTCAGCTGCTTTGCAAATTGCCCCCTCTGGTAGATCGGCAGCTCCACCGGTGGCGTGTAGCGGGCCAAAAGGTCGATCTGTTTCCTTCGCGCGAGCTCGGGCTTCTTGTGGAAGTAAGCCTCATGCAGCACAGGGACCTTTTTGCTGATGCTGTGGCCGGTCAGCAAGGCAATGTCTTCGTCGGGCACGCCTTTGTGATGGAGCTCTGTGGCGATAGTGTGCCGAAACGCATGCAGCCCAATACCTTTCCCGAAGCCCAGGCCCTTCAGGTAGGTGCTGAACTGGTTGAGCGCCGCTTGGCTGTAGCGTTGGTTCGATTCACCCGTCTTGCGGTTCACGCCGGCGGTCAGGTGGGGGAACAACCGGGGATGACCGCATGCCCGGATATCGGCCACGAAATCGAGGAAGCCCGCATTGAGCACTGGGGTGGGGATGGGGAGGGTGCGAATGGCTGCCTTCCCTTTCAGGCGCTGACGGCTTCGGTTGCGGGTCTTGTGCGCCAGGTCGGGATCGACGGTCTTCTGGATCCGGATGCACCAGACGCCGGCCTCTTGCACCACGTCTGCCAGTTTGAGCTGGGCGATCTCGTTGATGCGCGCCCCCGTGCAGAGCCCGAGGATGGGGAGCCACCAGCGGTGGGGGTATTTACAGGCCCATGGAACATAGGTCTGCGGGTCGAAAATGCGCTTGAGCTCTGCATCGTCAAACAGACGCTCGGGCCTATTCGGATCCACGACCAGGTCCTTCTTGATCTCGTCGAAGGCGACCATCGGAGAGGCACCGATGGCCTTCGATTTCTCAAGCTTCTTGAAGAAGGTCGACAGGAAGCGCCTGTGCTTCTCAAGCGTGGCCGGGGCTGGTGGGGACACGTTGAGTTGCTTTCCGCGCGCGACCGCTTGGTCGTAGGTGAACCTGCGGTACTCAGGATCGGAGAGCAGGCGGTCTGGGGCCCAGCGAATGAGGTCCCACAACTTGTAGATGTGAGCGTGGTCGATGCGGGTGACAGGGATGTCCCCGCACGTCATTAGAAGCAGCCGAAGGGTGCGAGAGGTTGCTTCGACTGTCTCTCTGGCCAGGCAGCTGTAGTCGCCGCGATTGCGGATGTAGTCGTCAATCTCTACGGAGAGTGTTCGTCCAGGTGTGCCCACGGGCAGCGGTTCGGGATACCGGGTGCCGTTCTTGGTCGAGCGTGCGCGGCGGGTGCGCTCATAGGCAGCATTGAGAATCTCTTGGGCCTGGATCGCGGCCTCTCGGCCGGTGACCACGAGCTTTCCGATCCGAAACCTGCCGACGCGGATGTCAAACATCTCCAGCGAGCCGTTGGGATCGTCCAGGTAGGATTGGAGGGGGCTTGGGGGTTGAGTCAACGGCATTGCGGGCTTCCATCGTTTCGATGGAAGTACGGATAAACCAGGCTGAGAAATCGTCAATAGAAATGGGTCAGCCGTGCACCGACCGTAGGCATCAGCTGTGGGCTCGCATTACTGCTTCTTCAGGAAAAGAAAATTACGGAGCAATTGGAGGGCTTCATTTTTTGAAAATCAAAGGCTTGCGTGAATAGGTGCCGTGCCTAATCGCAGTCATTACCGTACTGTTTAATTTCTACAAGCTAACAATCGGCCTCTGGTTGTTAAGTAAGTTATGTACGGGAGATAAATGGCGAGGGTGATTGCTCCTGACGGATCGGGCCCCGATTGGGTGCTGGAGGTGAGCTTGACGAACGTCACTGCCTCCATAGCATGCCGATTTTAGCGGAGGCCTACATGGCAACGGTTGAATCAGCCATCTGTGAGGAAGAGCGGTTCTGGACGGAGCAACTCACGAGTGGGCTGCGAACGTTAGATGTCGCTGTCGCGCTTCAAGCTGCCGATGCTGCGCTCCAACTGCATCGTTTTATGTGGACGAAGGAGCGTCACGGCTTCCGTGTTTCCATCGATGCATCGAGTGCTGGCTACGAGGTGCATTGGAGCGCGAAGGAACTGGAAGCTGGCAGCTTGGTTGTTTCGCAGCTGCGAAAGTCGTTGGCCAGGGGCATCTGGGCCGCTGCCTTCGCTAAGGAGTGGGCTAAAAGCGCATCGCTCGTGGCGGCAGCAACGCAAGCCGACAGTGCTCTGGAAGGCTATGCCAGAAAGATTGGGGTGGAAGTCCAAACCCTGTTTGCTGATGGCGACGCCGCCAGCAAGGCGAGCTGGCGTTCGGTATGGGACGCTATGCACCAAGGACATGCCTCGGCTTGGTTACAGTCACCGCCGAATGCTGGGTGAACCTTGGTATTGGGTATGGCCAGCGATTGAGCGGCCTCTGCGGCGACAGCATTTCTCAAGGTCGTACGCGCACGTCACCCCTCGGGTTTGGTCGCCGCGGATAGCTTTGCCTTTGCCGCTCGGTATGCTTCATTGCTCGCCAGCAGCGCGTCGCACGCGATTCGCCGGTCTTCCCGTCGGCGTGGCTCGTCTTGCTTGTATAGCGCGACTTCGCGTTCCAGGCTTTCCAACTCGCGATCGCGTTGGACCCGGTAGTCCGGGTTGGACATGCGTCGTTTGGCCTGGACGAGCAGCTCGGCGGTGCCGGCTTCGCCGGCGCTGACCAGCTCATCCCATTCCATGTCGGCTCTCAACTCACCGATACGCACCAGGCGCTGCCGGACCTCGCTGGAGTCCCGCGCTTCGAGCCCTTGGGCGTGGTCGCATTGCAGGCGATCTTGGGCCACCTGCTCGCGCAGCCTTTCCACTTCATTGCGAAGGCCGCGGTTGCTGTCGCAAGCCGTAAAGGCAGCTGCCGTGAGGACGCAGATCAGGATCGTGACTGGAGCGCGCATGTTCGTCCCTGTGATTGCGGCTGTGGATGGAGCGACTGATCAAGACCTTGGAAGCCTTGGCCGAACACTTGGAAGGTCCAGTCATCGGCTCCGGCTCCATTCTAGAGGGGCGTTCGGCTCGACGCTACGCCTGTCGTTTGAGCCGACTCCATGGTCAACTAGAGAGGTCCCTTGTCGACGAGTTTCCACATGTCTGACCTACCCCAGGCACCAGCAGTACCCAAACGAATTCTGGAGATCCAGCGCCTTCTTCGCCGTAGATTGGTTCCGGAAATGCAGCGGTGGTTCATCGCGGAATTTGCGTTTCTCAGTAAGAACGTGACGCTCGTCGGGGAGATGATTGAGGCGCAGTGCGATCGGTACGATCAGGCGTTCAAAGAAACGATCGCCGACCTGAACTCTTACGATGCAGACCGCTACGCCGACGTGATGGTTGAAGAAACAGCGTTCATTGAGATGCTTCCGCAGCTGCAATGGCGCAGCCAGTACCTGATGATCTATGCGACGTTTGAGCATGCGTTGCTTCAGATTCGCATGATCACGCGGCATCGCTTCGGGCTGCCAAAGCAAGAGCCGATGAGCAAGCAATCGGCTTTGGAGCGGACCAAGCGGTGTATGAAGGAGTGTGGCGTTCAGATTGACTGGACGATGCCCGACATCGAGCGAATCAAGATTCATTCGGTACTGCGCAACAAGGTCACCCATGCGAATGGGGTCTTTCCCGCTGAGGGCTTTAAGGGCACGCGGGTGGGATCGTTGCCCGGGGTGAAGGTAAGGAGCGAGGACGACTCTGTCAGCGTCGACCTGGGATCGGAGACGTTGTTGGATGCAGTGGCGTCCATGCATCGCTTCCTATTGTTGTTGGCCAATTATGAGCATCCAGATTTGGCTTAGTGGCCCGGGCCGGTGCTGAGGCCAATAAACTTCGTTAAGGTCGGCGGATTGTCGCGCAGGCCGCGTGCGGTGGTCCTTGGCCGTAAGAAAAATGGTCGGATGCAGTTCAGTAGCGGTGCGCCTTTGATTTTCGGGGCTCGGCGGTCATGACCAAGCAGCGAATCATGGTTGCCGCTGGCGCGCGGGCTGTCGTCCTCGTGGCATTATTGCCCGAACGGACGCGGGACCGCAGGGCAGAGGGTAGGGCAGTGGAGTTTCTGGTATTCATCGGATTGATGTGGCTTATTGGGGTGGTCTTCGGAAAGAAGGCGCCTAAGCACCGTTCAGTCAATCCGAGGGTGGCAGAGGAAGCCCGGGCCAACGCTGCCGAGTCTCAAGCGGACTTCGATGAGGCTTTCAAGCAGTGGTCTGACAGGGCGTTGGCATTTGCCGGCCAAGGTCGGTGGATTCCAAAAGGAACAGCGAGCAGGTTTCTGGCATCGCACCCGGCACCGCAGCATCGAGCGAAGACATGGAAGCAGGCCGTTGGGGATTCATCTCCTGAAGAGACCTTGCGGCTGCGGTATGCGAAGTTCAATGGCCAACACATGGTCTTTGAGAGGATCGCGTGCGGTCGATTCTTCAATACGGTTGAAAGGAACCCGCTCACCGAAGAACAAATCCATGCCTGTATCTGCATGGATGACGCCGTCATGGTCGTGGCCGCGGCTGGCTCGGGTAAAACGTCCACGATGGTGGCCAAGACCGGCTACGCGTTGCACCGCGGTTTGGCCAAGCCTGAGCAAATCCTGCTTTTAGCCTTCAACAAAGCGACGGCGGAGGAAGTGGGCGTTCGGATTGCTGAGCAGTTGAAAGAAGTGCCCCAGGTGGAGAGGGTCCGCTCAAGCACCTTCCACGCCTTTGGCATTGACGTCATCGCTAAAGCCACGGGCAAGAAGCCGTCCCTTGCCCCATGGGTCGATCCCGGCAATCCCGGCGCTGACGTCAGAGAGGTCGGCGACATCATCCAGATGCTCTGTGATCAAGACAAGGCTTTCAAGCGTGACTGGGACCTGTTCCGAACGGTTTACGCACGCGATGTGGGGAAGTGGGGGCAACCGGACGAGCCTGAAGCGTATGGCAACGGCGTTCGTGGGTTCCGCACGGCCCGTGGCGAGGTGGTCAAAAGCAAGGAAGAGCGCACGATCTCGGATTGGTTGTTCTACAACGGCGTGAAATACGAGTATGAGCGCCCATACGAGCACGACACCGCAGATCACCAGTTTCGGCGGTACTTCCCGGACTTCTACTATCCAGACATCCAGCTCTACCACGAGCACTTTGCCCTCAACGGAAGAGGAGAAGCACCCAAGCAATTCAAGGATTACCTGGCAGGCGTCAAGTGGAAACGTGAGCTTCACGCCAAGCTCGGGACCGCGTTGTTCGAGACCACCTCGCATGGCCTGCTCACCGGCGAGGCGATCCCTGCCTTGGCAACGGCGCTGCAGGCGAGAGGTGTACACCTGGTGTTTGAACCTGATAGAGAAGGGACCGGGCTATCACCGGTTCAGGCCCAAGACTTGGCCCGCTCGTTCAGGGTGTTTCAACAGCATGTCAAGAACAATGGGCTTGACCGTCTGGACCTGCATGCCGCCCTGGCCGCGCAATCCCAAGACGGGTTTGGCGCGCGTTTGCGCATGTACCTCAAAATCTACGAGCAGATTGCCCAGGAGTGGGAGCGGCGCTTGCAGCGCGGCAACTTCATTGACTTCGAGGACATGTTGATCTTGGCGTCTGAGCACGTGGAGTCTGGAGCCTACAGGAGTCCATTCGTCCTTATCCTCGCCGACGAATTCCAGGATAGCTCACGCGCCCGCATACGCCTTCTGAAAGCGCTATCGAATCAGTCCGAACCACCCGCGCACCTGTGCGTGGTCGGCGACGACTGGCAGGGTATCAATCGCTTTGCTGGGTCAGACATCACAGTGATGACGGAGTTTGAGAAGACCTTCAACCATGCAACACGGCTGTCGTTAAGCACCACGTTCCGTTGTCCCCAGGATTTGTGCGACATCTCCAGCAAGTTCATTCAGGCCAATCCCGCTCAGATCAAGAAGAAGGTAAAGACCACCAATCCGCTCACCAAGACCCCCATTCTTGCATACGGGTTTGGCGATCAGGCGAGCATCGTGGGGCATGTTGAGAAGCAGCTGGCGCACATGCATCAGCTGGCTGTCAGCGGGAAGCTGCTGCCGCTCAAAGGGCCTTGCATCACCGTAATGCTTCTGGGGCGCTACCGAGACGACAGGCCGGGCGCAATCGAGGTGTGGCAGCGCCGCTTTGGTGACAAGCTAAGCATCGAGTATCGAACGGTTCACGGTTCCAAGGGATTGGAGGCCGAGTACGTGTTCGTCTTGAACGTGGTGGAGGGCACTCGGGGCTTCCCAAGTCAGATTCAAGACGACCCCGCACTTCAGCTGGCCATGCCTGCGCCCGATCCCTTCCCTGTGGCGGAGGAGCGGCGCCTGTTCTATGTCGCCATGACCCGTGCCCGCAAACAGGTTCGGTTGTACACGACCCTTGCCCAGCCTTCGCGCTTCCTGGTTGAACTGGTCAAGCAAGAGCACCTCAAGATCGAACCCGTCGACGGCGATGCGTTGGAGCCCTGCCCGGGCTGTGGACGGGGCGTGCTGCAGTTGCGATCAGGGCCCTATGGAGACTTTCACGGCTGCAGCCGATTCCCTGCTTGTACGTTCAAACGTAAGGTCAGTCAGGAATCACTGCCCCCAGTCCCGTTCAAACCGAACGCTCAGCGGCTATCTACGAGCACCAACGTTGGTGACCCTTGTCCCGTATGCAAGCAAGGGATGCTTCAGTCGAGGAGTGGCCGCAATGGCCCATTCCTCGGCTGTTCCCGGTTCCAACATGGATGCAAGGCGACGCGAAGCCTTGAGGGCTGATGGTGTTTGGGACGCTCTCGAAGAGCGCTTAGCCACCAGGAAGTCTGCCGAAAGGAAAGGTTGGCGGTCGAGGTTGGAGGCGACGCTGAGCTGGCGCGGGCGCTTCTGCCGCTGTGGCGACAAACACCCGCCCTCTACCAAGCAACCTGCGCTCTGACTGAGCCGCTAATTGAAGGTGTGAGCCAGCCAGGAGGTGGCCTCCTCCAAGTCCAGGCGCAGCGAAGCGTAGGACCGCTGGAGCAGTCGCGTAGGAAGGAGGCCATCCCACTTTTGTGTCGTCAAGTTCTTTGCTGAGTGGAGCAACGTCTCTGGCGATGGTGCTGGGGTCCGCGCTATCCGTCCGAGCACCTTGATCACGTCATCGAGACTTCTCCCTCCTTTGGAAATCTCTACGCCCAGTCTGTCTGCTTGGGAGACAAAGCCCTGAGCATTCAAAAGGCACGCGATGGCTTCGTTCGCAGAGTCTCCCAACCATGTCAGTAGCAATAGATTGCTGCTTTGATCGAGTAAAAGTTTGCCGAACATTCCCAAGTGAAAGTAAGCGCTCTGCGCTTCCTGCAAGAAGCGCGAGGCAGTAGGATCCAGAAAAACAGGCTCCAGTTCCTGCTGGTATAGCCTCCGCATCGTTTGCCGAACTTGCGTGTGAACTTGCCCACCCGAGCCATTGAAGAGCGGTGGGTTGCCGCCCTTTGCTGCGGCGACGTAGATCGTCTTCTGAGCATCTTCGACCTGCTCGACCAGCCAAGTCCGTCCCCCGAACAAGATGCGTTGGTCGGGGCTCAGCAGCTGGGACACAGGGAGCGTGCCCAAGGTCTTGCCAGATGCCACGATTCGGAACTCTTCATCCACACTGAAGGCGGCGTAGAACGTGTAGTGGTTGACCAGCTTGTCGCCCACCGGGCCATGAAGGAGGAGGCCGGAGCTGTCTTGAATCAGAATCTGCTCTTGGCCCAGGTGACGTAGAAGCTCTGCAAATGCATCCTGGGACAGCCCGTGGAACGGTCCTGGATCTGTGCAGAGCAACTGATACGCTTGGGCTGCCTTGAGGCCGCCGTACTGGGCAATGGAGGAGAGCAGCTGCTGGACCAGGGTGGAGAGGTGAAGGCCGTTGACGGACGGTGGCTCATACCACTTTTGGGTGAGCAGGAAGACGCTGGCTATGGTCTGCACAGTTGCAAGGCGCAAACGGGTCTCCAGCGGAGAGTCGGCATCGATGGCATTTTCAATCACGTAGCCACGCAGCACGGCTGGCTCGCCCTTGCGTCGGCCCGATCGTCCCAGTCGTTGGCGCAGGCTGGCAACAGAAGGGGGCGGGCCGATTTGAGCGATGCTTTTCACCGCGCCGATGTCGATGCCAAGCTCCAACGTGTTGGTGCACACGGCGGTTGCTGGACGCTCCTTTTGCTTGAGGGCGGCCTCGGTGTCGGTTCGGATTTCTTTGGAAAGACTGCCATGGTGCGGCCAGAACTCCCTTGGGCGTCCGTCCTGTTCGCTGAGACGATTGAGAAGGTGGGTATATCTCTCCACCTCCCGGCGACTGTTGGGGAAGATGAGGTTGTTGGTCCCGCAAAGCGTTCTGTACAGGTGCTGGGAGACTGCGTTTGGGGCGGTAGGCTCGTCCTCCGGCCCGTTGGGTGCTCCCGGCTCCTCGTATCCCTTGATGACGAGCTGGAGGGCGTTGTCGTTGGAGGCCGCGTTGACAAGGGCAGGACTGGGGCCTGCTCGAAGGAATCGGCCTGCGCTTGAAAAGTCACCCAAGGTCGCCGACAGGCCCAGGCGGGGAGTCCGCCGCCGCAACAGCACGTCGATCCGATGCATCAACGATTGAAGCTGCTTTCCACGCTCGCTTCCAATGAACGCGTGAAGTTCGTCCACGACGATGTAAATGAGCTTGGAAAACGCGGCTGCTACGGAGGTTCCGCGGTTGCAGAGCATCGCCTCCAGGGACTCCGGGGTGATCAGGAGCACGCCACGGGGGTGCTTAAAGAATCGCTGCTTAGTCGAGCCCGATATGTCTCCGTGCCAAGGCCACACGGGGACTTCAAGGTCCTCGCAAAGCCGCTGCAGCCGTTCAAACTGGTCGTTGATGAGCGCCTTTAGAGGGCTGATGTAGACAATCAGGCCCTCCTCGTCGGTGTTCAGAAGGTGCGTGAGCGCAGGAAGAAAAGCGGCCTCGGTTTTTCCCGAGGCGGTGCTGGCGGCGATGATCACGTCCTGATCCGCTCGAAGCACGAGCGGGATGGCCAACTCCTGGACCTCGCGCAGCGCCTCCCATTGCTCGGCCCACAGGTAGCGCTGGATGCGAGGATGGAGCAGATGGAAGGCACCAGAGTCGGACATGCTTAGAGCTTGAACGACGCCAGTTCGTCGTCCTCCTGTACGGCCAGATCTCCATCGCCACCATGGTCCTGCGCCACCTCGACCGAGCCGATCAGGGACTGCCAGTCCACGCCTGGGTTCTGTTCCAGGACGGCCAACAGGTTGATGAATGCGGTGATCGTTGTGCGGGGAGTGCGGAAGAAACTGTCGCCTATCCGGCCGGCGCAGTGGGTCATGAACTGATGGATGGCCTCGTCGGGCAAGAGGTACTTCGCCACATCTCCTGCGGCGTAAACATGCCGAATCTTGGTCAACAGGACGTAGAAATCTTCGGCCGTCAGGCTCGATAGGCGCACCACAGGCCCACTGAAGTCGACCAAGCCATTGATGGCGAAAGTGTTCTGGGCCAGACGGCTCTGAAGGGCCTCGTAGCTGTAGACGCCGCGGCGGGTGTCCATCAGGAAATCCGGGGTGCCGCCCAGAACAAAGCCAAGGCCTACTGCAGTGCCCTGCAGGGAGTCGTTGAGCATGCGCAGCAGCTGCTCGTAATTCGCATTGCGCGCCTGGGCGTTGGCCAACTTGTAGAGGTTGACCAGTTCGTCCAAGCACACCAGCAGGCCGCTGTAGCCCGCCAGCCGAACGAAGCGGCCCATGAGCTTGAGTTGATCGTAGACCGACGCGTCGTCCACGATGGTGCGAACCCCCAGCGCCGCGCGAGCGTCGGTGCGCGTGGAGAATTCGCCACGCAGCCAGCGGATGGCATCGGACTTGAGCTGCTCGTTGCCTTGCTCAAAGCCCCGCCAATAGGCAGCAATCACGTCTGCAAAGTCATAGCCGTTGACCAGCTCGCTCAGCTGTTCGAGCTTTGCGCGGATGACCTGCTCAGGGGATACGCCTTGGGACTTCGACTCGGCAACCGCAGTCGAAATGAATTTCTCGACCACGCCGGGCAGGGCGCCTCCGTCGGGCTTGGTGCGGGTGGCCAGGTTCCGCATCAGTTCTGCGTAGAGAGAGCGGGCTTGGCCGCCGGACGCGTGCAACCGCCGGTCAGGGTTCAAGTCCGCGCTGGCCACGACGAGCTTCCGTTCCATCGCAATGGCGCGCACGAGGTTCAAGAAGAAGGTCTTGCCTGCGCCGTACTCGCCGACCACCAGGCGGAAGGAAGAGCCGCCATCGGCGAGCCTATCGATGTCAGTGACCAAGGTTTGCACTTCGCGGGCGCGCCCGACCTGGATCAAATGCTGACCGGCGCGAGGGACGACGCCGGCGCGCAGTGATTGGATCACCGCGTCGCGGTCCTTGGAACGGATTGGGCTGCTCATTGCTCGATCTTCTCAATGAATTCGGGGTTGATCTCCAACGGGTCGTCGCCGTCGGAGAAGGGGATGTCGTAAGCGTCGAACGATGCATCGTTGATCTGCTCAAGCGCGCCGTCGAGCATCAGCTCCATGTCCGCTGC
Source organism: Stenotrophomonas maltophilia group sp. Smal32 (assembly GCF_030237085.1). Classification (NCBI taxonomy): domain Bacteria; kingdom Pseudomonadati; phylum Pseudomonadota; class Gammaproteobacteria; order Lysobacterales; family Lysobacteraceae; genus Stenotrophomonas; species Stenotrophomonas maltophilia group sp. Smal32. Next base: position 2,368 of record NZ_JASJSI010000094.1, on the reverse strand, counting down.
GCCATCTTCCAGCTCAGCGCGGGTCCAAACCGGGCGCGACAGCATCAGCCGCAGCAATGCGCTGTGCGCTTGATCAAGCCCGAGCAACTGACCGGCGCTCTCCGTCTCGGAGAACGCCGCTTCCGCCAGCGCAAGATCAGGGGGAGCCGCTTCTTCGTCGGTAAAAATGTTGGCGAGCAGCGCCGAGACTTGGGCGGTGTCCCGCTCCAGCGCGGCGATCCGGTCGGGATCGAGTTGGAAGGCGCCTGGGGCAGCCTTGGGCGATGCGCTTGCGGCTTTGGATGGGCGCGGTGCATGGACGTCGCTGAACACCCGAGCGGGATCCACGCCCAAGGCTTTGTAAACGCGCTCCAGGAACCGGACTTCCTCTGGAGAGACCATTCCGTCGACTTGGGCGAGCGTGGCCATGGACCCGGCGATGGCGTCCTTGATGTCCTCACTGAGCGGGTCGAGCTTCTTGCGCAGTGCGGGAAGGGCAAGCGGTGCCATTGCCAAAAGGTCGAGGTGCGCGCGCAGTCGCCGCCGGTCACCCTCGCTGAGGTGCGTCCAGTTCTCGATTTCGCGCGAAAGGTGCTCGAGCTCGTGGGTGCTGAACGCGCCATCAGATTGGGCAACCGTTGAGCCCAGCTGCAGGGTCAACTGGGCGGTCTGATAGGCCTGGGCGTCGGTCTTGTGGCTTTGGTCTGGGAGCATGGCGAACAGAACGATCGGATCGTTTTCACCAGGCACGCGCGCTCCCTCCAGCACGTTGGGTTCGATCCCAACCCCGGATTGCTCCAATGCCCGGGCGAGATCCCGAATTCTGTCTTTGGCCAATGGACCGCCGACGAGGCCAAACTTGCCCAAGAGGTCGGACTGCCGAAGCGACAGGTTTCCTGCTTGGGCATCTGAAGCGATTTGGGCAAGCACCTGTTGCATGGAGATTGGCCAGATCTCCGGTGGAAGAAGCAAGAGGCCTTCCAGAGATTCCCTGGCCTCCGGCGTCTTGCCAACCAGACGGCTAAACGACGCAAGGTCTTCGGTGCACTGCACGACAAGCTCTTGAAGCGCCTTCAACGGTCGCCGCAACGCGGTGACATCGGGGATGTCACCAAACGTTCGGGTACCGGCCTCGGTTCGATCGAGCACCGGGTTGAAGGGGCGGTGCGTGAACTTAAGCTTGGTGCGGTTCTTTGGCAGTACAAGGCCTGGGCCGAACGTCTCCTGATACCGCAGCGCGAAAAGCCGATCAAATTCTTCTGCGCAACGCTTCGCGGCGGTTCGCATCGGAATCTCGGGATTGAGGCGCACCCAAGCCGTGGCCAGGGTGGCCGGCACGGGAGCGCGATCCAATGAGCACTGACCCAAGGCCAAGCGGATGTAGAAGGGCAGTTCGTAACTTCGCTCGAACGTGGGGAGCGGGGCGTTGTAGATCTGGTCGCCTGCCTCCGACAAAGCCATCCAGTCGAGCAGGCTGTTGACATGTCCGTGGATGTGCGGATGCACGGCAGCATAGGCAGAGGACAAGCGGCGAAGCATTGCCTCAATAGCGGGCCAGTCTTGTTTGGAAGCCGGATCGCTCACCGAGTCCAGCAAGACGCGACGCTCCAGCCCAAACATGAACAATCGGACGTATTGGATCGCGCAGCCGGGATCGGTGCGGTCCGAAGCAAGCCACTTCAAGTAGGCGTGCCGTTCCGCCGGTTCAAAGTCTGCGTAACCACCCCAGTAGCGCGTCGTGGACCGGTAGTCCCCGTATCGACCGACACCAAGAACGCCGTTGACCAAGCTGGGCTCTTGCTCGCGCGTGCCAGGTGTGGCCAGCCGCGGGCCTGTGTAGAACAGACCACCCCGGATGACGATGCCCGCGATCTCGATCTCATCATGGGGGCCAAGCCAGCGGGTTATGTCCCAGCCCTCGGGAGGGCGGGGCACCGCGTATTGCTTGGCCGGCGCTTCGGAGTCCATGGCCACCTGCCGGAGCTCGTCGGGCAGGGAGGCAGGCGAAGCACGCGATGGAAGTGGGGGCGGCGTCGTCATTGCACTTGCGTCGTTGAGTCCATTGATCGTCAAGGGAGGCGGAGAGCGCTCTGGCGCCCTCATATTCGATGGCGGGTGTGCTCGCCCATCACCGGTGCCCGTCAAAGGGGCACCCGGGGTAACTCCTGCGTTCGTGGCGGGCTGGGCCAGGGTCTCGGCCAGCTCACCTTGCGAACTCACGGCCAAGCGCTGGGTCACGGCACGCTTCGCCGCAGCGAGGTTGCCCGGGCGCGCGCGCTCAATGTCTTCCACGTCGGGTTGGTGGGGGTAAGGGGTAGAAGGGTTTGGGGAGCCCACGGCCGTCAGCACCCGCGCGGCGGACTCGATGGCGAGGCGCATGCTCACCGCA
>NZ_JASJSI010000093.1:0-16626 GCF_030237085.1 Stenotrophomonas maltophilia group sp. Smal32 | reverse complement strand
CCCCCCCCTAACTTAACACCCCACCGCCCCCACAGCAAATGGGGCTCCGGCGGGGCCCCGGGGACTTCATTAACACCCCACCACCCCCCGAACCCGCCCCCCCCCCCCCCCCCCCCCCCCCCCCCCCCCACCCCCCCCCCCCCCCCCCCCCCCCCCCCCCCCATTTGGCGCAACCAGAGCCACCCCACCCGCAAACGCGACCGGGGGGGGGGCTCGGCTCTACAGAGATCCTTCAATCGTGCTCGAACCGCAATGGCTCGCTGCCCATCGCCGGGTCGCTGGTGCCGGGGCGTCCATCCTCTGCGCGGCCGGCCAGGCGCAGCACGCTTTCACCCGCGCTGAGCTGAAGGTCGTACCAGCCTGCGGTGGACGCTGCTTCCCAGGCCACCGTGGTCTCGGCATGCGCCGGCACCGCCAGCGCCTGCTCGGGCATGTGCCCGGCATAGGCACCTGCCTGCACGCGCACCTGCTGCGTGCTGTCACCCAGGTTGCGCAGGCGCAGCCGCAGCTGACCATCCGCACGCTCGACCGTGGCCTGGACCGCGGATGCCTTGGCGCTGCCCTTGAAGTGGCGGTGGAAGCCGTTCGGGCCGAGCAACCACAGGTCATAGCGGCCCTGGGCGTCCAGCGGCCAGCGCTCGCGCAGCGGCGTACCGGGCAGCAGCGTGTAGCGGCGTGGCACCGCATCCAGCCGGAGCCGGTCGTAGACATGCAGCACAGCCGCTGCGCCTTCGCAGGACAACGTCAGCTCCACGCCCGCAGCGTCGACCGCAGCGATCGATGCCTGCGGCCGGTAGGGCAGGGCACGCGCCGGTCGTACACCGCTTTCCTGTTTCGCCGGTTTCAGTCCCTCGGGCAGCGCCGGCACGGTACGCCGCGGCAGGGCCGCCGCACGTGCCGCCACCGCGCTGACATCGGGCAGGCCGCGCACGAACGGACGGGTATCACGCTGGGCGAAGTCGAACGCGTTGCTCAGATCCCCGCAGACCGCACGGCGCCAAGGCGAGATGTCCGGTGCGGCCACGCCGAAGCGACGTTCGATCAGGCGTATGACCGAGGTGTGGTCGTACACCTGCGAATCGACCCAGCCGCCGCGGCTCCACGGCGAAATCACGTACAGCGGCACACGCGGACCGAGACCATACGGGCGCCCCCGCAGTTCGGCGGCATCGTACTTCTCGTCGCCCGGTGCGGGATGACGGTGATACTCGCCCTCGGTACTGACCGACGAGGCACCTGCCCATCCACCGTTCACCGGTGAGGGAGGGGCCGGTGGCGGCATGTGGTCGAAGAATCCGTCGTTCTCGTCGAACATCAGCAGCAGGGCGGTGCGGCTCCACACTTCCGGATCGGCGGTCAGCGCATCCAGCACGCGCGCCGTATAAGCCGCGCCCTGGGCCGGGCTGGACGGACCGGGATGTTCGCTGCCGGCGGCATCGGCGATGATGAAGCTGACCTGCGGCAGGCGCCCGTCGAGTACGTCCTGGCGCAGCTGTGGCAGGCCACGGGTGCTGACAGCGCGTGCGCGCAGCTGCGGATCATGCCCGGGTGCCGCGCTGTAGGCACGACGGAACGCCTCGAAGCCGGCCAGCGGGTTGTCGGTGAAGTTGTCGGCCATGTCCTGGTAGATCTGCCAGGACACGCCGGCGTTCTGCAGGCGCTCGACATAGCTGGTCCAGCGGTACGACGCCGGATGCCCGCCGTGTTCGGGGAAGTTGTCATGCGAGTTGGCGATCACCGGGCCACCGGCACGGGCCTCTGCATCGTTGTGGCCGGTCCACAGGAACACCCGGTTCGGGTTGGTGCCGGCCTGCATGGCGCAGTGGTACGCATCGCAGATCGTGAAGGCATCGGCCAGCGCGAACTGGAACGGCAGGTCGCTGCGCTGGAAGTAGCCCATCGAGTGGTTCTGCTTGGCCTTCGGCCATTGCCCCATGCGGCCGTGGTCCCAGGCGCGCTGCGCATCGGGCCAGGTATGCGGCGTGCCTTCCACGCGCATGTAGCCGAAGTGCGCGGCGGTATCCAGCGGGAACGGCGCGATCGCTCGCTCGCCGCTGGCATCGGGCTGCAGCCACAGGCTGCGGGTGCGGCCACCTGCTTGCAGCGCGGCGGCCGGGGCGACGAACCGATCACCGAAGCCACGTACGCCTGGCAGCGTGCCGAAGTAGTGGTCGAACGAACGGTTCTCCTGCATGAACACCACGATGTGCTGCAGGTCTTCCAGGCTGCGCGTCTGCGCGGCAGGGGCGATCGCTGCGGCCCGGGCGATGCTGGGCAGCAGCGGAGAAAGGCCGGCGGCAACGCCGGCCTGCAACAACCGGCGTCGGCCGATATCGGTCACGGGCTCACTCACAGGTCCACGCGGAAGGAGATGCCGACGGTGCGCGGAGCGCCGATGAAGGCGTTGTCGCGGCCGTCCACCCCTGCAAGATACCGCTTATCGGTGAGGTTGCTCACCACCAGGTTGGCACCCATGCCCTTCAGGCGCGGCGACAGGCCCTGCAGGTCGAAGCCGATGTTGGCGTTGAACACCGTGGCCGACGGCAGCTTGTTGACGTTGGCGGCATCGAGGTAGCGCGTGCCCAGGTAGCGGCCGGAGAGGCCGACGTTCCAGTTGGCGCCCTGCCAGTCGGCCGACAGCACCAGGGTGTTCTCCGGCTGGCCGATCACCTTGGCGCCGTCGACGATGCCCAGCTGGGTATCGCGGGCGGCATTGCCACTGCCCAGGTATTTGGAGCGGTTGTAGGTGTAGGCCGCGTTGATCCGCCAGCCATTGTCCCAACCATAGCCGAACGCCGCTTCCAGGCCGTTGCTTTCCACGCCACCGAAGTTCTCATAGACGCCGTCGGTCTCGCCCAGGTAGTCGATGCCGCTGACGAAGCCTGCTGGCAGGTAGACGATGCGGTTGTCGAACTTGATGTTGTACAGCGTGACCGAGGCGGTCAGCGGCCAGCGGCTGATGCGCATGCCTACTTCGATGTTGTCGGCGGTTTCGGGCTCGACGTTGCGGAAGCGCTGCGGGTCGGTCTCGCCAAGCACGCCGGACGGAATCGCGGCGAAGTTCTGCGAGAAGCCGGCGAACAGCTCCATGCCTTCCACGCCCGGCGCCCAGGTGAAGCCGGTGGAGAGCAGCGGATCGGACTTGGAATCGGAGGTGACGTGCTCGCTGGCACCGATCACGCGTCGGCGCGACTGGTCGACGAAGAACTGCTTCACGCCCAGGCGCGCGCTGAACGGACCGAAGCGGGCCACGTCCTCGATGTAGTACATCTGCTCGTCAACCTTGTACTTGTCTTCGAACTGCACCCAGTACGGCTGGTGGTCGAAGTCGATGCTCTGGCCGACATTGAGAAGGCGATGCCAGTCGCGGCGCGCCGAACGGTCCAGCTTCTCCACCCACAGGCCGCCACGGATCGTGTTGTCGACCGCGCCGAAGGTCTGTCGCCACTCGACGTCGGCGGTCACGCCCATGCGGTCGTTGTCGTAGTGGGTATGGCGATACGACTGCGCGCCCAGCACGTTGCCGGCGTAGCAGTTCGGATCATATTCGGCGCTGAAGCCCAGCCGTGGGGTGCAGCTGGCCAGGCGCTGTGCGGCGCTGCCGTCGGGATTGACGAAGAAGATCTGGCCACGGTTGCTGCCGCCGTACACGGTCTTTCCACCGATGTACTCCGATTCGGGGCGGCCGGCACCGTCATCGCTGACCTGTGCCAGGTAAGGTGGCAGCCAGTCGCCACGGCCCTGCATCCGGTGCCCGTAGGCGGCCATCGAGGCCTTGAATCCATTGCCGCCATCGAACGCCGCGCGCAGGTAGCCGAAGGTGTTCTCGCGCAGCGCACGCGAACCGGAGCGGTAGTTCTGGTCCAGGTACGGGATGCCGGTGAGGGTGCCGACCAGGTTGTCGCGCTCCGGGTTGGTGGCGAAGCCCTTCGGCGAAACGCTGGTGTACTCCGGTTCGTCGGCATCGTTGTAGGACAGGTAGCCGGTCAGCGTCCAACGGTCCAGTTCGGTGATGAACTTGCCGGCGATGTGGTCGTTGCTGGCGTGCCCGGTGCCGTCGATCCAGTCGTGCACCTTCGACGAGGAGGCGCTGACCCAGGCGCGGCTGTGGCCGCCGAGCAGGCCGGTGTCGTAGCGCACGTAGTACTTGCGCGCATCGTTGTCACCGGCGCCGACCACGAAGCGCAGGCGGCTGTCCTGCAGCGGGTCGCTGGTGAGGAAGTTGAGCGTGCCGCCCAGCGCCTCGTTCGAGCGTGAGGAGATGTCGGCGGTGCCCTGGCTGACTTCCACCGTCTCCAGGTCGAGGGTGTCGATGTAGCGGTTGGCCAGCGAGCCGCCGCCGTAGCCCGAACCGCCGTTGGGCAGGCCGTCGATGGTGGTGCCGATCTGCTGCGTATCGCGGTTGGTGACGAAGCCACGCATGCTGATCTGCGTGCCCCACACCGACGAGCCGGTGGCATCGGCCTCGCTGACCACCACGCCGGGTACTTCGTTGAGCGCATCGTTGACGCTGCTCATCACCGTCTGCCGGTTCAGCGTTTCCGCGCGTACCGAGGTCTTGGCGTAGCTGGTGGCCTGGCCGATCACCTGCACCTGGTCCAGGGTACGGGCATCCGTGCTGCGCGCCTCGGCCGCGTCGCCCTGCGGTGCTTCGGCCAGGGCGTCCAGTGCAGGGGCGATCAGCAGGGCAAGCAGCGAAACACGGGGAAAGCGCGCAATCGTTCGCATCGAAACCGGACCTTCAGCAGAGGGAAGCCCCGGAGTGTCGGCAGCGCCAATGACATCGGCATGACGTGGCCGCGCAACTACGATGGCACTGTGGGGCCGGTCACGACCTTCGGGTATGCTCGGCGCTTCAATGGACCTGAGGTGGTGGCGATGCAGATGCGATCGAAGATCTGGCTGAGGGGTGCGGCCCTGGTGCTGCTGGCGGGGTGCAACCGCACGCCGCCAGACGAACAGGTGGCGCGGGCGGCGCCACCGACGGCGGGCGAGACCGCGGTGCCGGCCGTCACGCCAGCGGGATCTTCGGCACCTGCCGAGGGCGCGGGCCTGACCGATCGCGATGGCAAACCAGTACCGCAGGTGCCGTTCGATATCGCCAGCGTGCCATTGAGTGACGCCGTGCTGGGCGAGCTGCCGTTCTTCAGCCTGCCGCAGGGCTACGCGCCACAGAACGCCCCGCACCCACGCGCCTGGGCACGCTTCCCGTTCCGCATGGGCGACGGCGTGCACTGGGTGGAGGGGCCGAGCTGGTCGGCACGCATCGTTGCAGACTCCCAGGGCGCTCCCGACAAAACGTTCTCTGCACTTGAAGTGCAGCGCAATTTCGATGGCGTGATCACCGCCGCCGGTGGCCGCAAGGTATTCGAAGGCACGCTGCTGCGCGACATCTACTACGGCCCGCAGCTGGAAGGCGAGATCGGTGGCGGATTCATCGATGCGGTGAACGGTGAACAGGATGCGCCGACCACGGTCTACGTACTGCGCCAGGCTAACCGCAACGTCTGGGTGCAGCTGGAAGTGGACAGCAACGGCGCCGGCCTGGTGGTGGTGGATGAAGTGCCATTCAAGGCCACCGCACAGTGGCTGGAGACCTTCCCGCACCTGTCGCTGCCCGCCGGCTATCGCGACCGCAACAAGGCCAAACAGCGTGACTTCGATGCCTTCCCGTTCTGGACCGGCGATCATTTCGAGCAGGTCGAGGGCCGCATCTTCGCTGCCGACTTCGACAAGGGCGAGCGTGAGTACTCGATGCATGAAGTACGCCGCAACCTCGAAGCGATGATGGAGCAGGCAAAGGGCACCAAGGTGTTCGAGGGCCGTATTCCGCTCGAGGCCGCCGAGGGCGTTTCGAAGCAGGTGCAGTCGGCCTACAGCGAATCCGCAAGCTACAACTGGAACAACTACGACAGCGTGGTCTACCGCGTGGACCTGGCCGACGGCCGCCAGGTGTGGGTGCACGCGCGGCTGGAATACCTCAGTGCCGGCTGGGTGGTTGCCGAGCGCAAGGGATTCGCCCAGACAGCGGCGCTGCTGCCGGCCGATGCGCTGAAGAAGAAGCTCGACAGTGATGGCCGGGTGGCGATCCAGGTCAACTTTGCCACTGACAAGGCACAGATCCTGCCAACCTCCGAACCGCAGCTGGCGCAGGTGCTGGACCTTCTGCGTGGCGATCCTTCGTTGAAGCTCTCGATTGAAGGCCACACCGACAACAGCGGTGCCGCAGCACACAACCGCACCCTGTCGCAGGACCGTGCGACGTCGGTGGTGGCCGCGCTCACCGCCCAGGGCATCGCGCCCGACCGCCTGCAGGCAGCCGGATTCGGCGCCGACAAACCGTTGGCCGACAACGGCAGCGAGGACGGCAAGGCGCGCAACCGCCGGGTCGAGCTGGTCAAGCGCTGACCCGCGGCGTGCTCAGTACCGCGCGTCCTTGGGTTTCGGGTCGCGCGGCCAGTCCTTGGCCTTGTTGGCGAAGTCCGGACGCGGCTGGTTGATGAAGTAGCTGGCGATGTCCACCGCATCCTGGTCGGGCATCACCTGCTGCCCGAGCGGGGGCTCGCGGGTCACTGCCGGTGGCATGTTGTGCTTGACGAAACCGGCGGCCTTGTAGAGGCGCGCCATGCCGGCGCCGATGTTGAAGCTGTGGTCGCCCCACAGCGGCGGGAAGGCGGTGTCACCGCTGGCGTCGCGCCGGCCTTCGCCGTTGTCGCCATGACACGCCGCGCACTGCACGGCGTACAGCGCCTGGCCACGGTTCGGGTCCGGGGTCAGCGTGCTGTCGATCGGTCCTTCGCTTGGCGCGGCGACCTTTGCACCGTCTGGTACAGGACTGCTCAGCCACGCCATGTAGTCGAGCATCGCGCGCATCTGCGGCGCGTCCTTCGGCAGCGGCTTGCCGTTCATCGAACGCTGCAGGCAGCCATTGATGCGCTCGGCCAGCCCGATCACCTTGCCCGGGCGAGGCATGTAACGCGGATAGGCACCACCGCCGGTGTTGAAGTAGTGGTTGCCGAACGGTCGCTTGCCTTCGGCCATGTGGCACGAATTGCAGTTCAGATCGTTGCCGACGTTGTCCGGCAGCAGCCGCGCGGTTTCGTTGAGGAGGCGGCGACCGAGCATCACCGATTCGGCATTGCCCAGCCCGGCGATCTCTTCGGCGCTGGGCGCGTGGTAGTGGCCGACCACCTTGCCCTGCGCGTCGAGGATATCGATCGTGCTGGTCACGGCGGCATCCAGGTCCGGGTACAGGTGGCGATAGGCAAGGGTGCCAGCAGCGGCCAGCAGCACCAGGGTGATCGCGCTGCCGATCAGCAGGCGGGAACGTCTGCGCGAACGCTTCATCGTGCGGCCTCCTGCGGAACGTAGTGCACCGGCTTGTCGCGCACCACCCGGCGCATCCGCGCCACGTCGACCTCGCTCACCGCGCCGGCCTGGTTGCCCCAGCTGCTGCGGATGAAGGTCAGGATCTGTGCCAGCTGCGCGTTCGGCAGCTGCTCGAAGCCGGGCATGGTGAAGGCCATGCGGTCATGCGGCGTATGCGGCGTGCGGCCGCCGATCAGGGTCACCTGCACCAGCGAACTGGGATCGTCAGCGAACACGATCGAGTTGCCGGCCAGGGCTGGATAGACGCGCGGCATGCCGCGGCCGTCGGCGCGATGGCAGGCCTGGCAGTGCTCGGCGTAGGCGAGCGAACCGGCCACGCGGTAGTCGCCGCTGCGCAGTGCGGCGGTGGTCGTATCGGTGCCGGGCGACCACTGCGCGCTACGCCCTTCGCGGGCGGGCAGCTGCTTGAGGTAGCGTGCCATCGCCAGCAGGTCAGCGTCGGACAGGTACTGCGTGCTGTGCTCCACCACATCGGCCATGCCGCCGAAAGCCGCCGAACGATCGGTGCGGCCGGTGCGCAGGAAGTCGACGATCTCGCCTTCGTTCCAGCTGGCCAGGCCGGTCGATTCATTGCGCAGGTTCTTCGCATACCAGCCTTCCAGCACCGAGCCGGACAGGAACTGGCGGCTGCCATCGTCGGCCATGGCCTTTTCCTGGAAGGCCAGGCCGCGTGGCGTATGGCAGGCACCGCAATGGGCCAGGCCTTCAACCAGTTCAGCGCCGCGCTGCTGGCCGGCATCCAGCTTCGGATCCGGGCTGAAGCTGCGTGGGCGCGCGAACAGCAGCTGCCACCAGGCCAATGGCCAGCGCATGTTGGCCGGCCAAGGGATGGTGCTGTCGGCGTTGTCCTGTTTCACCGGCTGCACCGAGCCCATGAAGTAGGCGTACAGCGCCTTGACCTCGGCATCGCTGGCGATCACATACGAGGCGTACGGCATGGCTGGATACAACGGCTGGCCATCGTGGCGGATGCCACGGCGCACCGCGCGTTCGAAGTCGGCGTAATCGTAGGCACCGATGCCGGTCTGCGGATCGGGCGTGATGTTGGTCGAGTAGATCGTGCCCATCGGCGTCTGCATGCCGAGGCCACCGGCGAACGGCTTGCCGCCCGGTGCGGTATGGCAGGCCGCGCAATCGGCGGCGCGCGACAGGTACTGGCCCTGCGCGATCAGCGTCGGGTCGTGGATATCGACCTGCGCCGTCTGCCGCGGCGCAAACCAGTAGGGCGTGGTGCGGGCGATGCCGTAGGCGGCGGCCAGCGAGGCGGCCAAGGCAATGGCGAGCTTGAGCGAGGTGCGCATGGTGGCACTGTGGAGATTCCCTCGCGCGCGTTCATTGATCCGGATCAATGACTGAACGGATACAGCTTGTACACCAAGCTGAATCGTTCCTGCGTTGTCATCAAGCCGTCATCCATGCGCGATAGATGGCCTGCGCCCGCGTCGCTAACCTGCCACGCTGTCGCACCTTTTCCTCGATTGCCCATGAAGCGCCTGCTGCTGTTGTTGCTGGCGTGCGCCGGCCTGTGGCTGGCTGCATGCTCTTCCTCGATCAACGCGTCGTCCACCTCGCTCGCCGATCGGCTGATCGCGCCGGGTGGCGTGTCGACCCTGCTCGATCGCCCGCGCATCGCCGCGGCCATTGCCGAACTGCCCAACCGCCATGGCTTCGCACCGGGTCGCGATGGCGTGCCGATCTTCTGGCGCGTGTTCGACCCGGGTGATTACGGCGCGCGCTACCGCTACCTGCCGCAGCGCCACGAGAACGGCCTGCCGCTGGACACCGGGCTGAGCCTTGCGGTACCGCAGCCGTTCCGTGCGCAGGCGCCGCGCGGCACGGTGGTGCTGCTGCACGGCTGGATGATGAACGGTGATTCGATGTTGCCGTGGTCGCTGCAGCTGGCCGAATCCGGCTACCGCGTGGTCACGCTCGACCTGCGCAATCATGGCGAGTCCGGTGCGGGGCCGTCCGGCTATGGCACCTACGAATCGGACGATGTGGTCGATGTGATCAGCGAACTGCGTGCACGCGGCGAAGTGACCGGCCCGCTGTATCTGTTCGGCGTGTCGTATGGCGCGGCCACGGCGGTGTTCACCGCCGACAAGCTGGGGGACCAGGTGGAAGGCGTGGTGGCGATGGAATCGTTCGCCAACGCCGGCGTGGCCATCCGCACGATGATTCCGCACCTGATGGGGCTGCAGCCGGAAGGCCTGAAGGCGCAGGCGGTGGCCTCCTACGCGCGCTGGCGCTATGGCGGCCAGGACATCAACCAGGTGATCGCCGCCGCCAGCCGCCGCATCGACGTCGATCTGGACCGTGTGGACGTGGCCCGCGCGCTGGCCGATACCCGCGCCTGCGTGCTGTTGCTGCACGGGCAGGGCGACCAGCACATTCCGGTCAGCCAGGGCCGCGAGTTGGCCCTGGCCAACCCGCGCGCGCACTACATCGAGATGCGCGGCGAGGACCACATCACCCTGCCGCTGCGGCTGGACCTGCTGGCCGGCGTGGTCGACGACTGGATGGCGCGCGACGAGCACCACCCGAAGAGCGCCTGTCCGGCCCCGCAGCTGCCAGCCCAGGCCGAGTGGCTCACCCACACCTGAAAAGGGGACGGATGAAAAGGGGACGGAGGGAATTAAGTCGTTTCCCGCACACCTGCGTTGGAAACGACTTAATTCCCTCCGTCCCCTTTTTGTGTCAGGGCAGGCGTTGTGCCAGTGCGCGGGCGGAGGCGGCTACGCCGAGCAGCAGGGCGGCCACGCACAGGAAGGCGAAGCCGAGGCTGGTGGCGTGAGCCAGCGCACCAATGGCTGCCGGGCCGGCGAGGATGCCGGCGTACCCCAGCGTGGTGACCGCGGTGATGGCGATGCTCTCCGGCATCACCCGTTGCTGGCCGGCCATCGAGAACAGCGCCGGCACGATGTTGGCGCAGCCCAGCCCGACCAGCACGTAGCCGGCCAGTGCCACCGGGAACGACGGCACCAGCGTGGCCAGGCTGAAACCGGCCGCTGCGGTGATGCCGCCGATGACGATCGTGCGGGTACGGCCGAGGCGCTCGACGATGCCATCGCCGAACAAACGCATCGCGGTCATTGCCAGGGTGAACACCGCAAAGCCAGCCCCGGCCTGGTCGCGCGGCACCTGTCGCACTTCGGCCAGGAACACCGCGCTCCAGTCCAGCATCGAGCCTTCGCCGAGGAACACCACGAAGGCCAGCACGCCGATGAACAGCACCACGCCATGCGGCAACGCCAGCAACGGCCCCTCATGCAGGATCCGTTGCGGGCGCCAGTGCGGCGCCGAGAGCGCCGCCACCAGCAGCAGTGCCGTCACCGAAGCCAGCGCGGCCATCCACAACGGTGTTCCAAGCACCAGCAGGCCGGTCATGCAGCCGGCGCCGACGAAGCCGCCGATGCTGTAGAAGGCATGGAAGCCCGACATCATCGGCCGCCCGGCGTCGCGTTCGACGGCCACTGCCTGCATGTTCATCGCGCAGTCCAAGGCGCCGACGCCTGCACCGAACACGAACAGTGCCGCCCCCAGTGCCAGTGGCGTCGGTGCCAGTACCAGCAGGGGCAGGGCGCACAGCATCATCGCGCAGGTGATCACCATTACCCGGCGGCAGCCCAGCCGCCCCGTCAATGCGCCCGCCAGCGGCATCGCCAGCAGCGAGCCGAGGCCGAGGCACAGCAGCACGGCACCGAGGCTGGCATCGGACAGCCCGGCCTTGGCTTTGGCGTAAGGCACCATCGGTGCCCATGCAGCGGTGGCGAATCCGGGAATGAAGAAGGCAGCACGGGTGGCGTGCTGCTGGGCACGTGGGGATGAAGGCGTCATGCGCGGCGCGAAGCTCCAGGGAATCGCCATGAAAACGGTTCCAGTCGGGTTCGGCAAGTGCCATGCATGACATCGGACGACGCATACGATTGCAGTGACCCGATTGCGTCACCAGTGATTAACGCCATGCACGGACAGTGGCTGCACGGTTGGCATCCCGCCGGCCGCTGCCGGAGACCTGTTCATGAGCACGACACCGACCATCCTCCTCGTCCATGGATTCTGGGGCGGGGCCGCACATTGGGCCAAGGTGATCCTGGAACTGCATCGCAATGGCCACGACCGCGTGCAGGCGGTGGAACTGCCACTCACATCGTTGGCTGACGACGCAGGGCGCACCCGGGAAATGATCCGTCAGATCGATGGACCGGTGCTGCTGGTCGGCCACTCCTACGGCGGCGCAGTGATCAGCGAGGCCGGCAACGAGGCCAATGTGAAGGGCCTGGTCTACATCGCCGCCTTTGCTCCCGATGCAGGCGAGAGCCCCGGCGGCATCACCCAGCAGCATCTTCCGGAAGCGGCGCCGAACCTCGCCCCGGACAGCGACGGCTACCTGTGGCTGCGTGCCGACAAGTTCCATGAGAGCTTCTGCCAGGACCTGAGCGACGACGAAGGCCGGGTGATGGCGGTGACCCAGAAGGCGCCGCTGGCCAGCACCTTCGGCGATACGGTGAGCGACCCTGCATGGAAGCACAAGCCAAGCTGGTACCAGCTCTCCCGCCATGACCGCATGATCGCACCGGAAAACCAGAAGGCCATGGCCGGACGGATGCAGCCCAAGCGCCTGCTGGAGCTGGATGCCAGCCATGCCTCGCTGGCATCGAAGCCCAGGGAGGTCACCGCGTTGATCCTGGAGGCCTGCGCCGCCATCGGCGGTTGAGCCCCAGCAGCACAGCACGACGGCACGCTGCACGACAGCCGGGGCGCAGGGGAGTACACTCCTGCGCCTGCGGCTGTCCGGCCGCGTTCCCATCCTGCCTCCAGCCGCCGCCAGAGGATCCCACCCGATCGTGGAGGTCCTGTCGTGCTGTACGTGCCCGTTGTCCGTCTTCCGTCCTCATTGCCGCGTCGCCGCCTGCTGCCGCAGGTGCTCGCGCAGAGCCTTCTGATTGCATTGTTGGGCAGCAAGCGCAATGGCTGCCGCGCAGTCCGCGACCGAACCGGACAAGGATCGCCAGGCACCCGCCTCGCAGACCCTGCAGACGGTGCAGGTCACGGCCAACCAGCTGGGCACCATCACCGAAGGCAGCGGCGCCTATACGCCGGGCACCATCGCCACCGCCACCCGCCTGGTGCTGACGCCGCGGCAGACTCCGCAGACCATCAGCGTGATCACCCGTGCCGAGATGGATGACTTCGGCCTGCACGGCATCGATGACGTGATGCGGGTGACCCCTGGCATCAGCATCGTCACCTACGACAGCGAGCGCACCGAGTACTACGCACGTGGCTTCGCCGTGCAGAACTTCCAGTACGACGGCATCCCGATGTCGCGTGACTCGGCCTACTCGGCGGGCAACACGCTCAGTGATACCGCCATCTATGACCGCATCGAGGTGCTCAAGGGCGCCACCGGTCTGTTGACCGGCATGGGAGATCCCGGCGCGACCATCAACCTGGTGCGCAAGAAGCCGGGCAAGGACTTCGCCGGCAGCGCGACGCTGGGTGTGGGGCGCTGGGATGACTACCGTGCCGAGATCGATGTCGGCGGCCCGTTGACCGCCGATGGACGCGTGCGCGGTCGTGCAGTGGGCGCCTGGCAGGACAAGCATTCCAATCTCGATTACTACCAGCGCACCAGCAAGGTCGGCTACGCGGTGCTGGAAGCCGATCTGGGCGAGCGCACGCTGCTGACCGTGGGTGGCGATGCGATGGACAGCGACCCGAAGGGTTCGACCTGGGGCGGCATTCCGCTGCTGGACAGTGCCGGCAACTTCAATGACATGCCGCGTTCGTTCAACAACGGCACCCGCTGGAGTGGCTGGCGCCAGTATGTTCGCACCGGCTTTGCCACGCTCGAGCACACCTTCGCCAACGACTGGGTGGCCAAGCTGCAGCTCAACCACCAGGTCAACGGCTATGACGCGGCGCTGGCGGGTGCGGCCGGTGGCAATCCCGATCCGGTCACCGGCGAAGGCGTGTCGTTGTGGCTGGGCAAGTACGTTGGCAAGACTGTCAGCAACGCGGCCGACTTCTACCTGAGCGGTCATTTCGGCCTGTTCGGCCGCGAGCATGAGCTGGTGGTCGGTGGCAGCGCCTCGCGCAAGCGCTGGACCAATACCGGTTACGCGCCGCAGCCCGGCTATCCGACCGAGGTGTCCGATTACCGCGCATGGCAGGGCGACATTGCGGAGCCGCAATGGCAGCGCAGCTACGACAACAATGAAGTGACGCGCGAGAATGGCGTCTATGTGGTCGGTCGTTTCGACGTGGCCGATCCACTGAAGGTGATCGTGGGTAGCCGCCTGGCCAGCTACCGCTCGCCGGGCACGCACGAGACCGGCGTGTTCGTGCCATATGCCGGTGTGGTCTATGACCTTGGCGAGCACTACTCGGTGTATGCCAGTTACAGCACCATCTTCAAGCCGCACAGCGAACGCGACGAGCAGGGCAAGGCGCTGGATCCGCTGGAAGGCCGCAGCCATGAGGTGGGCCTGAAGGCCGAGTTCCTCGATGGGCGCTTCAACGCCAGTGCGGCGCTGTTCCAGCTCGACCAGGACAACTTCGCCCAGCCCACCGGCGGCAAGACACCGGACGGGCAGGATGCCTATCGCGCCCTGATGGGCGTGCGTACCAAGGGCTACGAGCTTGAGATGTCGGGCCAGCTGGCCGAGGGCTGGCAGGTGCAGGGTGGCTTCTCGCACAAGATCGCCCGCCAGGCCGGTGCCAAGGTCACCACGCTGGAGCCGGAAAACCAGTTCAGCCTGCACACCAGCTATCGCCTGCGTGGCGACTGGAAGGGCCTGACGCTGGGCGGTGGCGCGCGCTGGCAGGATTCCACGTTCGGCGAGATCAGCAACCCGGCCACCGGTGCGCAGGTCGTGCATCGCACCCAGCCGTACTGGCTGCTCGATGCGATGGCGCGCTATGAATTCAACGATCGCCTGTCGGCCACGCTCAACGTCAACAACCTGCTGGACAAGCGGTATTACACGATCTTCAGCTGGTACAGCACCTATACCTGGGGCGAGCCGCGCAATGTGCGGTTGAGCTTGAATTACAGGTTCTGACACCGGTCCTGTAGAGCCGAGCCCACGCTCGGCTGGCTGCCAACCGCAGCCGAGCATGGGCTCGGCTCTACAAAGACGCCCGCGATGCGTGATGGCATCGCGGGCGCTGTCGTTACAGCGGCAGGTCGAACACCAGCACTTCGGCGTCGTTGCCGTTCTCCAGGGTCAGCTGCGCTTCGTCGCTGACCTGCAGCGCATCACCGGCTTCCAGGGTGATGCCGTTCACCTGCAGCTGGCCACGCGCCACCTGCACGTACGCGCCACGACCGTTGCCGAGAGCGTGGTGCAGCTTCTGGCCGCCATCGAGAATGGTGGCGAAGATGCGGGCATCCTGGTGGATGCGCAGCGAACCGTCGGCACCGTCCGGCGAAGCGATCAGGCGCAGCTGGCCGCGCTTGCTGTCCGGCGTGAAGTGGGTCTCCTCGTAGGACGGCGCGATGTTCTCCGCATCCGGGAAGATCCAGATCTGCAGGAAGTGAACGGTCTCGTCGGCCGAGTGGTTGAACTCGCTGTGGGTGACGCCGCTGCCGGCGCTCATGCGCTGCACGTCGCCGTAGCGCAGCACCGAACCGGTGCCCATCGAGTCCTTGTGTTCCAGCGCACCGCCCAGCACGTAGGAGATGATCTCCATGTTGCTGTGGCCGTGGGTGCCGAAGCCCTGTCCGCCGATCACCTTGTCTTCGTTGATCACCCGCAGCGGGCCGAAGCTGACGTAGCGGGGGTCGTAGTAGTTGGCAAAGGAGAAGGTATGGCGCGAGGACAGCCAGCCATGCTCGGCCAGGCCACGGGTAGCGCTCTTGCGGATCTGCAGCATGATGGAATCTCCTTGTTCGATGGTTTCGATGGGGCGGGGTGGGTCGGTAGCCGCTGTGTTTCCCCGTTGGAGAGAAGTATCCGCTTGCGCCCAGGGTTTGAAAAACGGATAGTTTTGACAGCCATCATCGAAAAATTCGAATGCTCAAGCTCAGCCTCGATGCCCTGCAGATCCTGGACGCCATCGACCGCCGCGGCTCGTTTGCCGGCGCCGGCAAGGCCCTGCACAAGGTGCCCTCGACCATCTCCTACACCGTGGCCAAGCTGGAGGAGGACCTGGGCGTTCAGCTGTTCGACCGGGTCGGCCCGCGCGCCGAGCCGACCGAGGCCGGCCGCGCGCTGCTGGATGAAGGGCGGCATCTGCTGCGCGCCGCACGCGAGCTGGAACTGCGGGTGCGCCGGGTGGCGTCGGGCTGGGAGACCGAGCTGACCCTGGCGGTGGACTCGGTGTTTCCGACCTGGCTGCTCGGCCCGGACATCGCCGCGTTTCGTGAGGCCGAGGCACCGACCCGGTTGCGGCTGATCGGCGAGGCGCTGTCCGGCACCTGGGAGGCCCTGCTGGACCGCCGGGCCGACCTGCTGGTCGGTGCACCGGGCGAGGGCCCCAGTGGGGGTGGTTACGTGGTCGAGCCGCTGGGCACGGTGGAGTTCGTGTTCGCGGTCGCGCCCGATCATCCGTTGGCTGCAGTGCCGGGTGTGCTGGGTCGCGAGCAGCTGGTCGAGCACTGCGCGATCGCCGTCTCCGATTCGGCGCGACGGCTGCTGCCGCGCACGGTGGGCCTGTTGATGGGGCAGGAGATGCTGACGGTGCCCGACATGGCCAGCAAGCTGAAACTGCAGTGCGAAGGCGTGGGCTTCGGTTTCCTGCCCGAGCCGTGCGCGCGCGCCGCGGTCGCGCGCGGCCAGCTGGTGATCCGTGAGGTGGAGGAGCACAAGCCGGAAGAAACCTTCTGGCTGGCCTGGCGCACCGGTGAGGACGGCGCCGCGTTGCGCTGGTGGCGCGAGCGCCTGCGCAGGCCGGAGCTGCTGTCGCAGTGGTGGCAGGCAATGGCCAGGGGGTAGGGGTTTGGCAGGGCTGCGCCCTGCACCCGCCGAAGCAACAGCTATGGCCGAAGCAAAAGCAACAGCAACAGCAACAGCAACAGCTGGTTTCCTGAGGGATGGCGGGGTGGGGGGGGGGGGGGGGGGGGGGGGGGCCCCCCCCCCCGCGGGGGGGGGGGGGGGGGGGGGGGGGGCGCCCCCCCCCCCCCCCCCCCCCCCCCCCCCCGCACCGGCACTAGTCCCGGACGGGCGGGGGTGGGGCGGGGGGGGGGGGGGGGTGGCGGGGGCCGTCTACATATGACCTCCTCGGCGGGCG
>NZ_JASJSI010000092.1:0-16939 GCF_030237085.1 Stenotrophomonas maltophilia group sp. Smal32 | reverse complement strand
ATGCGTGGATGCTGTTGCCATTGATCTTGACCTTCAAGTCCGCCTTGAGCGAGCCGAGCACCGCAGGTCCGGCGAGGGCGAAGAGGCGCGGGTGTCTGAGCGCAGCGAGTTCCCGCGCCGTCCCTCGACGGATCGAGGAGCGCAGGGCACCGGCGTGCGAAGCACGTCGGCTCGCGGCCGGCGGAGCGTTTCTTTGGTTACTTTCTTTGCGCGCAAAGAAAGTGACACCCCTCCGCAGTCGCGGAAACGATCCGCCGGGAACTCCCGGCGAGCCCCTTCAATCCTTCCCGCGCGCCATCGCCTGGAACACCCCATCGCGCCGCACCCACAGGTGGAACAGCGCTGCACCCACGTGCATCAGCACCGTGGCGAACAACACATATGCCAGCAGGCTGTGCGCATTGCGCAACGCGGCGTACAGCGCCGGGGTGTGCGGCACGATCGGCGGCAGGTGCAGGCCTCCCCACAGCACGATCGGGTAACCGCCCGCCGACAGCATCGCCCAGCCGATCAAGGGCATCGCCAGCATCAGCGAATACAGCATCCAGTGCGAGGCCTTGGCCGCCATCACCTGCCACACCGGCAGGTCGGCCGGCAGTGGCGGCGGGCGATGGCGCAGCCGGTTGTACAGGCGAAGCAGCACCAGCAACAGGATCGCGATGCCCAGCGGGCGGTGCAGGTCGATCAGCACGGGACGCAGATGCAGCGAGGCGACCATGGTCACGCCGATGAACAGCATGGCGATGATCATCAGCGCCATGGTCCAGTGCAGCACCCGCGCCAGCAGGTTGAAGTGGCCGTTGTGGGTGTTCATCGCGCGGCCTCCTTCGGTTGCTCGACATTGCCGCTGGCGCGCTCGCGTTCGCGACGGTTGAAGGATTGCGAATAAACGGCCGAACGCGCAGCCAGGATCGGATCGTCACTGCCGCGCACGCCGCTGGGCAGGATCAGCGGATCGAAGTTGATCTGGCCGCAGGCGCCTTCCTCCTGCGACTGCATGCGGTCCAGGCTGAGTACGCCGGCCACCACCTCATCGCGCGACGCGGGCCACGGCACCGATGGATCATCGATGGCATCGCCGGGCGCGGCGATGGTCACGACCAGGTTCCAGCGCACCGGGCCGCTGGCCAGGCGCTGTTGCAGTTCCTGGCTGAGGAAATCGACGCTGGCCTGCTTGCGCGTTTCCGCATCCATCTCCACCACTGCCGCCTGCGGCTGCCAGCGCCAGCGCACCGCACGCTTCTGGCCCTGTGCATTGGTGAACCAGAAGCTGTTGACGCTGTTGAAGGTGGTGTCGGCCCAGCTGCTGGTCCACGGTGCGGTCTTGGCCCACTGCTGGAACGCCTGCGCACTGGGGTATTTCGCCAGCACTGCCGCCATCTTCTGTGGGTCCGGCTTGCCGGTGGCCGTGTCGGGAATGGAGGCACGCGTCTGCGCGTAGAACGCCTCGGCGTTGGGCACGGCGAAGAACGGGAAGCTGTTCATCGCCATGCGCCATTCCTGGCCATCATCACTGACCATCTGCACCGCGATGCTGCGGACGCGTGCGGTGTTGTCGGCGCCGTAGGGATCGCCGCCGCCGATCGACAGCCGCCCCATCACCGGCACGCGGCGCTGCGAGAACACCCGTGCACTGGACAGGGTGGGAGCCTGCGCGCTTGGTTCGAACCAGCCGCTCACGCACACGCCTTTGCTGTGCGCACGGCGGAACCCGGGATGAGCCGGGCCGGTGGCTTCGATGGTGTCGGTGAAGCGCTGCGCGGTCAGGCGGCCGCCAATCCATCCGGCCAGCCAGGCGAAGGCCAACGCGACCGCACCCAGGATGAGCGCGATCAGTGCGATCCAGAGCAGGGGTGAATGCTTGCGTGGTGCGCCCGGCGTCTGGCCGGCGCGGGTGTAGCGGAAGAGCGACATGGTCGGAGTCCTGCCTTCACGGAGCGTGTGGGTGGTCGACCCACACATCCTCGCAGAACCCGGCCGCGGCCGAAATTCAATTTTTCGTCAAACTTCCAGCCCTGCCAACGCCCCGGTAGAGTCGACTGTCAGTCGACTCGCGCGCGCAGCGCGGGGTTTTCACGGCCGGTTCCAATTGAAGAGCAGTCGGTTTGAAGAGCAGCCGGATCCAAGAGCAGTCGGATCCAAGAGCAGTCGACTAACAGTCGACTCTACCGTGCCCATGCCTGCCCCGGCGGTCGGGTCGGGTACGGCGTGCCGACCAAGGTCGGCACCCACCCGATCAGCTGTAACGCGCCTTCAGCATCGCCCATGCCGAGCGCAGCGCCAGCGCTTCGCCACCGGCGGGACGGCCCGGGCGTTCGCCGTCGTTCCAGGCATACACGTCCAGGTGCGCCCAGCGCTGGCCGTCTTCCAGGAAGCGTTCCAGGTACAGCGCGGCGGTGACCGAGCCGGCCATGCGCGAACCGGCGTTGGCCAGATCGGCGATGCCGCTGCTCAGGTAGCGCAGGTAGGGGCGCCACAGTGGCATGCGCCAGACCGGGTCGCGGGTTGCATCACCGGCCTGCAGCCACTGCTGGGCCACCGTGTCGTCGTTGCTGAACAGTGCCGGCAGGTCCGGGCCCAGTGCGATGCGCGCGGCACCGGTGAGGGTGGCGAAGTCCAGCACCAGGTCCGGCTTCTGCTCGCCGGCGAAGGTCAGCGCGTCGCACAGGATCACGCGGCCCTCGGCGTCGGTGTTGTCAATCTCCACGCTCAGGCCCTTGCGGGTAGCGATCACTTCGCCTGGACGGAACGCATCCGGACCGATCGCGTTTTCCACCGCCGGCACCAGCAGGATCAGGCGCACCGGCAGCCCGCGCGCCATCACCAGGCCGGCCAGGGCCAGCGCGTGTGCGGCGCCGCCCATGTCCTTCTTCATGTTGCGCATGCCGTCGGCGGGCTTGATGTCCAGGCCGCCGGTATCGAAGCACACGCCCTTGCCGACCAGCACCAGCGCCGGATCGGTGTCCTTGCCCCAGCGCAGCACGACCAGGCGTGGCGCACGGTGCGAAGCGCGACCCACGGCGTGGATGGCCGGGAAGTTCTGCTTCAGCAGCTCATCGCCGGTGATCGCCTCGACCTGCGCGCCATGTGCATCGGCCAGGGCGCGTGCGGCGTCTTCCAGCTGCTGCGGGCCCATGTCTTCGGTCGGGGTGTTGACCCAGTCGCGCACGCGCAGGCTGGCGGCGATCAGGTCGGCCACTTCGCCGGACGGTGCAGCCACCAGCTGCGCCGGTGCGCGGTTGCGCTTGCGGTAGCGGTCGAAGCGGTAGCTGCCCAGGCCCCAGCCCAGCTGCAGCAGCGCCAGTTCGGCGGCCGGCAGTTCATTGGCCAGCTGCCAGACGCTGCCTTCGGGCAGCGCGTGCGGCGCATGCGCATAGCTGTAGGCATCGCCACGATCACCCACGCCCAT
The DNA here is from genome assembly GCF_030237085.1 of Stenotrophomonas maltophilia group sp. Smal32. Classification (NCBI taxonomy): domain Bacteria; kingdom Pseudomonadati; phylum Pseudomonadota; class Gammaproteobacteria; order Lysobacterales; family Lysobacteraceae; genus Stenotrophomonas; species Stenotrophomonas maltophilia group sp. Smal32. Next base: position 13,530 of record NZ_JASJSI010000092.1, on the reverse strand, counting down.
CACGGCACCGGCCAGGCCATCGGTGCCCGGCAGCAGCGCCACGCTGTGGGCGCCGGCGTTGAAGCCCTGCGATGCCAGCCATGCCTGGGTGGCAGCCGGCTGGCCGTCCTTCCACGCGGCGAACTGCTCGCGGTCCAGCACGTACAACGGCAGCGCCGCGGCGGTGTCGGCGGTGAAACCAGTGATCTCGCTCATGCGTCAGATACTCCGGGGTGCGGCGGCGTCGAGGTTGGCGTCCAACCAGTCGGCCAGGCCGGTAAGGGTGTCGAACTGCAGGTCCGGCTGCAGTTGCGGATGGGTCCAGGTGGCAGCCTCGCGGTTGATCCAGCAGCCGCGCAGGCCGGCGGCAATCGCTCCGGCCACGTCCATCTCGGCGTGGTCGCCGACGTGCAGTACCTGGGCCGGCGCCACACCCAGACGGGTGCAGGCGGCGTGGAAGATGCTGGCCTCGGGCTTGGCCGCGCCGTGTTCGCGCGAACCCAGCTGGAAGACGAAATGATGGGCCAGGCCGATCCGTTCCAGGTCGGCATTGCCGTTGCTCAACGCCGCTACCGGCACCCGCGCGGCGATACGCGCCAGCGCGTCGATTGCATCCGGGTAGCACTCGACCTGGTTGCGCGCGGCGTAGAACACCTCATACGCCGGTTCCAGCAGATCGAGGCTGGCGCCACTGGTGTGCAGCGCTTCGTGCAGGGTCAGCCGGCGCAGTGCGCTCAGGTCGTGGTGGAGGTGCGGATGGGCGTGGTACAGCCGCTCGCGCAGTTTGCGCATCGCCGCCACCGGATACATCGCAGCGGTGGCCGGGCTGTGTTCGCGCATCCACGCGTGCAGGACCTGTTCGATGCGGGCGCCGATCGGAGCGAACGGCCACAGCGTGTCGTCAAGGTCGAGGGTGATGGCTTGGACGGGGAAATTCACCCCGCCATTCTACCTGCCCGCGCGGCCTTTCATGCGGCGCGGCGGGCGGGGCAGCCGGGTTCGGGGCGGCGCAGGTTGCCTGCCAGTTATGCCCTTGCTCCTGTTCCTGTGGCCTGCGTTACCTGTCTTCAGGCCGGCTCATTCCAGCAGCCTTGCCCAGCCCTGCATGCCGTCCAGCCGCGCCAGCACCAGCTTGATGCAGACCAGCAGCGGCACCGCCAGCAGCAGCCCGATCATGCCCCAGGCCCAGCCGAACACCATCAGTGCCAGGATCAGCACCAGCGGCGACAGCTTCATGCGACGGCCCAGCACGATCGGGGTCACCATCTGCCCTTCCAGGGTGTGCAGGGCCAGGTAGGCGGCGGCCGGCAGCAGTGCCTGCAGCGGGTCGCGGAACTCGACGAAGCCCATCAGCAGCATCAGCGCCACGCCGATCAGCGGGCCCACGTAGGGGGCGAAATTCAGCAGTGCGGCCACCGTGCCCCACAGCAACGCCTCCTGCAGGCCGATGCCGAACAGCATCAGCACGCCAGCGAACACCAACCCGACCAGCGTATTGATAACGCTGATGGTCAGCACATAGCGCGAGACCTCGCGCTCGATCGAACGCAGGATGTCACTGGTGAATCGCTGCTGCTGGCGGTTCGGGAACAGGGCGATGGCCGCGCGCTGCAGGCTCTGCCCATAGATCATGAAGAACAGCGTGAGCAGCACCACCGCCAGCACCGAGGCGGCCAGACGTGGCGCGCGGGTCAGCATGCGGTAGGGGTCGTCCATCTGGGTGCGGATCACCTGCACCTTGTGGTTGCTGTCACCGCCGGCCACGCGGGCGAAGTTCTCCGCCGCCTGGTTGGCCTGCTGCACCGGCTTGGTCAGGTCCTGCACCTGGCGCGCCACCTTGCGCAGCTGCTGCGGCGCTTCCTGTGCCCAGTCCATGGCCGGACCGATCAGCTGCACCGCCAGCGAACCGGTCACGCCCAGGCCGGCGCCGAGGATCAGCAGTGCGCCCAGCGCACGCGGAATCCACAGTTTCTGCAGCAGGCGCAGGATCGGATTGCCGACCAGCGCGAAGAACACCGCCAGCAGCACCGGCAGGATGATGTCCTGCGCGGCCCACAGCGTGTAGCCCACCGCCAGGGTCGCCAGCACCACCAGCGACATCGGCCCGCGCGGACGCGACGGCGCGGGCAGCGGTGCGTCGGGCTGCTCGGGACCGGCCGGTGACGGGGACAGGGGGGACTCGCTCATCGACGCATCAACCGGAAAGGGGAGCGCATTATCCGCCGGCCGCGATCGGCGCGGCGGATTACACGCATCAACGTTCGGACAGCTCGGTGGCCGCTTCGGCCGGCCGCGGTTCGCGCAGTTCCGGTTCGGGCACGGGCCGCGCTGCCGGCGCAGGTCGCTCGGCGGTCGCCGACGTTGCCGCCTGTGCCTGTTCGCTGGCCTCGTCGGCTTCCTCGGCCGCGTCGTCGGCAGTGGCCGCGGCCTGCGCCGCCATCGCCGTGGCAAATGCCGCCTGTGCGCTGGCAAAGAGGTTCGAGACCGAACCGACCATCTGCAGCCAGCGGGCACCATTGACCTTGCCCGGCACTTCCAGCTTGCCGGCGATGAAGCCACCGGCCAGGCCGACCACCACGATGCGCAGCGGCGACCACCCCTGTCGCCAGACCTGGCTGAGCGTGGACCAGTGGTCCTGGGTCTCGCCCAGGCGCACGGTCACCACCTGTTCGCAGCGTTTCACCCGCCGCTGCAGCGCACCGAACTTCATGGCTTGCCCTCGGGCAGCTGCACGCCGGCATCGGGGTCGTCTTCGCTGGGCTCGTCGAACAGGCCCAGGCGTGACAGCTGGCGCCGGGTGGCATGCATGCCGGTGTGGTGGAAGAAGTACGACACCCGCCAGATCGCATAGCCGGTGATGGCCAGGCTCAGCAGCGAGGTAATCAGCAGGGCCTGCAGCCAACTCAGGCCCCAGCTCTCCAGCAGTGCGATGAGGGTGGCGGCCATCAGCAGCCACGCCGAGGCACCAAATACGATCGCCACGCCGGCCCAGGCCAGCGCACGACCGAACGCACTGCGGGCCAGCGCGAAGTCGGCCGAAGCCAACCGGCGCAGCGAGCGCACGGTGTGCTTGGCCGAATCGGCAGCGGCACGACCGGCCGCGCCGACCTGGCGGATGCTCTCATCCAGCGGCGGGGTGGCCGCCGGATCAGGCGCTTGCGTGTTGTTTTCGCTCACGCTGCGGCTTACTTGTCGCTGCTGCCGCGGGCCAGCTTGGCGATGATCCAGCCGGCTGCGAAGGCGACGCCGAACGAGGCCAGCGGACGTTCGCGGATCAGTTCGGCGGCGCTGTCGATCAGGTCCTTGCCCTTGTCCATCAGCGCATCGACCTGTTCCTTGGCGGCGGCACCGCCGAACTCGGCGGCGGCCAGGCCGGACAGTGCGCTGTCGGACAATTCAGCCTTGACGTTGGCCTTGCCGATGCGAAGCTCGTCGGTCGCTGCACCGGTTGCACCCTTGATCGCACCGCCGGCGGCCGTAGCGGCCTGCTTCAGGTGGGAACCGGCTTCACCCAGGTGTTCCTTCAGGTTCTCGGTATTGGTGGGGCTCATCGAATCACTCCTGTTGCGATGGGGGAACGGGGTCGGCGGTGCCGACCTGGACTGACAGCAATAGCATTGCCGGGGTATAGGGGGTGTTACGGCAGGGCGATCAGCGCATCACGAGCTGGCCCTGCTGCTGGCCATTGTTGCGCAGCACGCGCAGCACCAGCGTCGGCGGGCGCTGCTGGAAGTTGGCACGCCAGCTGGCCAGGTCGGCGAATTCACCCACGGTGGCATCGGTGATGATGTCGCCCTGCTGCAGGCCGTTGCTGGCGGCGCGGCTGCCCCGCTTGACCTCGCTGACCAGCACGCCGCTGGCGCCTGACTGGCGCAGCGACTCGGGCAGGTCGACAAAGGTGGCCCCACCCAGGCGCGGGTCCAGGCTGTCGCCGGTGACCGCGCGTGCCTGTTCCTTCAGTGTCGCCTTGATCTGCAGCGGCTTGCCTTCGCGGCGTACGTCCAGCGTCAACGGGCTGCCGACCGCCGCCAGGCCTTCCACGTTGTGCAGGGCTTCGGCGCTGTCCACGCGCTGGCCATTGGCCGACACCACCACGTCGCCCGGCTTCAGGCCGGCCGCGGCGGCGGCCGAACCGGCCAGCACGCGGGTGATCAGCGCACCGCGGGTTTCGCCCAGGCCCAGGCCCTGCGCGATCTGTGCGGTCAGGTTCTGGCTTTCCACGCCCAGCGTGCCGCGTACCACCACGCCGTGCTTGACCAGCTGGTCGACCACGCTGCGCGCCAGGTTCGAGGGAATCGCCAGGCCCAGGCCGATGTTGCCGGCCATGCTGCCCTGCGGGTTGAAGCTGGCCGTGTTGATGCCGACCAGCTGGCCCTGCAGGTCGACCAGCGCGCCACCCGAGTTGCCCGGGTTGATCGACGCGTCGGTCTGGATGAAGTTCTGGTAGCCCAGCCCGCGGATGCCGCTGCGGCCCACCGCCGAGACGATGCCGGAGGTGACCGTCTGGCTGAAGCCGAACGGATTGCCGATGGCCACCACGAAGTCGCCCACCCGCAGCTGGTCGCTGTTGCCGAGCTTGATGTCGGTCAGGTTCTGCGCCGGGATGCGGATCAGCGCGATGTCGGTGTCGCGGTCGGAGCCGAGGAACTCCGCCTTGACCGTACGCCCATCGGCCAACGTCACCTGAACGTCATCGGCGTTGTCGATGACATGGTGGTTGGTCAGCACCAGGCCCTCCTTGGCGTCGATGATGACGCCCGAGCCCAGCGATTCGTTGATGCGTTCCTGCGGGATGTCCGGGAACAGGCGCCGGAAGAACGGGTCGTTGAAGAAGGGGTTGCGCACGCGAACCACCTGCTTGGTGTTGACGCTGACCACCGCCGGCATCGCCTTCTCCAGCATGGGTGCCAGTGACGGCACCTGCTGCCCGGCCACTGCAGCCGGCAGAGCCGCCATGGTCGGTACCACCGCCGGAAGCGGTGCGGCATCGGCACGGTTGTCCAGGTGGGCGTTGATGCCGGTGGCAACGAAGCCACCGAAGGCGGCGGCGATTGCGAGCGTGAGCAGGGTAGGTAGCGGTCGCATGGGAGTCGGTTCGCTGGCGGGAAGGGGGGGCGGTTCGTCTCTACGGTAAAACAAGCTGAATGAGTGTGTCGCGATCTGGATAAATGCGCCATGAAAAACAGGTATGCGAACGGTGCGTCGAGAGCCGGGCACCTGACCCGCGGCGACACCCATCGAGATGATCAGGACACCTCCGAGAGCCACCCTTCGCCGCGCGGACGCAGTCGGATACTTGCGCAGTTCCGCGCAGGGAGGTGCCGCACTGCGCCACAACGCATGCCTGCCGTTGCACGTGCGCAGGTGCGCGCAGCGGCGACGATCAACCCGGTGGGCGGCGGCGCACAGTCCTTAAAAAAAGGGGTTTCCTGAAAACCTGCCGCAACGCGAGGGGGGGTCGACTACACCATTGTCGTCGCAGCAGATGCGATTGCTGGCGCATCACCCGTTCCACGATCGTCAATGTCGGTATAGCATCGCCCCGTTTTGATACTTAAGGCCCCCAGGAGGGCAACATGAGCAACGGTAATGGTGTGTCGGTCGTGACCGACGCCGTCGAGAACGTCAAAGAAACCGCCACCAACGTTGGCGAGACCATCGCCCACGCTGCCGAAGACGCAGTGAAGTCGGTCAAGAAGACCGTCAAGCGCGCCACCAAGGCTGCCGGTACCCGCGTTGCCAAGGCCAAGAAGGCCGTGGCCAAGGTCGAGAAGACCGTTGCCAAGAAGGCCGAGAAGGCTGCCAAGTCGGTCGGCAAGACCGTTGCCAAGGCCAAGCAGAAGCTGGAAGCGGCCAAGAAGAACGCCAAGGCCGAAGCCGCTGCCCTGAAGAAGGAAGTGGCCAAGAAGAAGGCGGCTGCCGGCAAGACCGTGACCAAGAAGGCTGCTGCTGCCAAGAAGACCACCAAGGCTGCCGGCAAGAAGGTCGCCACCGTGAAAAAGGCCGCCACCAAGAAGGCTGCCGTCGCCAAGAAGACCGTTGCCAAGAAGACCGCGGCCGCCAAGAAGGTGGTCGGCAAGAAGGTCGCCACCGCCAAGAAGGCTGTGGCCAAGAAGACCGTCGCCGCCAAGAAGGTCGCCGGCAAGAAGGCCGTGGCTGCGAAGAAGGTTGTCGGCAAGAAGGTTGCCGCCACCAAGAAGGTCGCCACCAAGAAGACCGCCGCTGCCAAGAAGGTTGTTGGCAAGAAGGTTGCTGCCACCAAGAAGGTTGCCACCAGGAAGACCGCTGCTGCCAAGAAGGTTGTCGGCAAGAAGGCCGCCGTTGCCAAGAAGGCAGTTGGCAAGAAGGTTGCCGCCACCCGCAAGACTGTCGCCAAGAAGGCTGCGCCGCTGAAGAAGGTCGCCGCCAAGAAGGCTCCGGCCAAGAAGGCCGTGCGCAAGGTCGCCAAGCGCAAGTAATCGCGCCGTGACCGAAGGCCCTGCCACCCCCCGGGTGGTGGGGCCTTTCGCGTTTCTGGGACGCGGTCTGGGGCAAGATGCAGGTTCTTCCGCCGGAGCCCCGGGCATGCGTGGTATCGACTTCAGTTCCTGGCAGGGCGTGCTGTCCACGTTGGCCGGCCTGGTCCTGATCACCCTGCTGGGCGTGGGCATCCGCCTGCTGGTGATGCAGACCCTGCAGCAGCGCCGCGAGCGCGAGAACCGGCAGATCAACGAACGGCTGCGCACGCTGATGGCGGCCTACAAGACCCTGGGCGGTTCGTTCACCGGCGAACTGGGTGTGGATCCCAGCCATCGCCGTGACCTGCGCCAGCGCGAAGATGCCGAGGGCATCGCCGAGCCCCGCTCGGATCGCGCGCGCCGCATCCGTGATGCCGTCGAGGCCGCGTTGTCGGACATCCTGTTGCTGGGCACCGACGAACAGGTGCGGTTGGCCGCGCGCGCTGCCAACGAACTGGCACAGGGGCGGCCGGTGCACACCCACGAACTGGTGGTCTCGCTGCGCGACTTCGTGCGCGAGGCGCTGGATCTGGCGCCGATTCCGGCCGACCTGCAGATTCCACCGCAGGGGCCGACCCGGCCCGGTGCCAGTGGTGGCGGCAAGGGCCGCAACGACGGCGATGCCAAGGGCGGTCGTGCGGGTGGTGGTGGAAGTGGCGGTGGCGGAGTGGGAGCCGGCATGGGCGGCGTGGGCCTCGGCGCCGGCGCCGCCCTGGGCGCCGGCCATGCCTCCGCCAGCGAAGAAACGGACGCGCGCTGAGCACGTCCGCCCGGTTCAGCGGGTCAGTTCGTAGATCGGCACGAAGCCGCCGTAGATCATCCGCGCGCCGTCGAACGGCATCGGATTCCTCGCAGGATCAAACCGCGGGTCTTCCATCATCTTCTTCATGCCGGCGTCGCGGGTCGGCTTGTCCGGCCATTCGATCCACGAAAACACCACCGTCTCGTCTGGCGTGGCTTTCACTGCGCCGAAGAAGTCGGTGGTCTTGCCGTGCGGCACGTCGTCTCCCCAGCACTCGACCACGCGCAGCGCGCCGTATTCGATGAAGACGGGATCCCCTGTGCGTGCGTGGGCGAGGAACTTCTCCTTGTTGGCGGTGGGCACCGCCAGGACGAAACCATCGATGTAGCTCATTGCCTGCCTCCGGATGGACCGTGCCGCATGCACGGCCTTCAAGTACCCGACGAACCAGGGCGTCGTGGATCGACATCCTGTGTGCGCCTGTTCAGCCCGGACCGCCGGGCAGCGGCGCCAGCACCGTATCCGGTGGCTGCTGGCCGGCCAGGTGGCGCACGAAGTAGTCCCACATGCGGTGCGTGTAGGTGGCGTCGTTGCGGAACAGTTCGTGGTCCTGCCGGGCCAGGTACAGCAGGTCGTAGCTGCGCTGGGCCTTGTTCAGGGCGGCGGCCAGCTGCAGGGTCAGCGCCGGTGGCGCGTTCTCGTCCAGTTCGCCATAGACCAGCAGCAGATGCCCGCGCAGGTTGCCGGCCAGTGCCGCATTGTCGAGCCCGGCAAAGGGCGCCGGCACGCCATCCGCCATGGCCGTAGCTGGCAGCACGCCACCGAACAGCCGGTCCATGCCGTGCAGGGCGCCGCCGTAGATGCCCTGGAAATTGTGGCTGCCGGCCGAGGCCACGCCTACCTTGTAGAACGCCGGATAGCGCAGCAGGGCGCGCGCTGCGCTGTAGCCGCCGAACGAATGCCCATAGATGCCGACCCGCTGCAGGTCGATGCCCGGGTAGCGTTCGCCCAGCTGGCGCAGCGCAGCCACATGGTCATCCAGCTGCACATCGGCGGCGCGCAGGAAGCTGCTGTCATGGAATGCCTTGTCGCGGCCACCGGTGCCACGCGCATCGATGCTGACCACCATGAAGCCGAGTTCGGCCAGGCTGGCGCGTGCCACCGGGTTCAAGGCAGACACCGCCTCGGCGTAGGTCACCGGTGCATTGCTGATGAAGGAACCACCGTACATCGCGTCGATCACCGGGAAGCTGCCGTCATCGCGATAGTCACGGGGCAGGTAGACGGTGGCGAAGATCGGCGTGCGCCCATCGGCGGCCAGCAGCCGCTCGCGCCGTGGTGGGCGCCAACCGGCAGCAACGATCGCGCTGTCATCGGCTGTTTCCAGCACCATCACTTCACGGCCGTCATCGCTGGCCCGCAGCACGGTGCGTGGTGGCTGGTCGAGACGGGAAACGGTATCCACCAGATAGCCGCCGCCCGGCGACAGCGCCTGCGGCGCGCGTGCCCCGAACAGCGCGCCGGTACCGGCATCGGCCATGTGGTCGTTGCCATCGGCGGCCAGGCGCTGGATCGGACCGCCCTGCAGCGATACCCGGTACAGGCCTCGCACGTAGGGGTCGCCACCGTCGACGCCACCGGCGCTGAAGTACGCCCAGCCACCCCCAGCGTCCACACCCAGCAGGTCACGCACCACCCATTTGCCGCGGGTGAGCTGGCGCAGCACTTTGCCGTCGGACAGGCGCACCCGGTACAGATGGCCCCAGCCATCGCGCTGCGAGAACCACACGGCGGTGTCCTGCCCGGGCAGGATCGCCACCGCTGGTCGGTTGTAGGAATACACGTTGAGCTGCAGGCGAGTGTCGCTGGCTTCTTCCAGAACCGTGCGCAATGCACCGCTGTTGGCATCGATCTCCACCAGGCGCAGCCTGCGCGGCGTGCCGAAGTGCGCGATCACGGCATACAACCGATCACCGTCCCAACCCAGGATGCCGGCCTCGCTGAGCGTGTTCCAGCCCTCGGGCAGCGCGATGTCATGCTGCCTGCCGCTGGGGATATCGATCACATACAGGCTGTCGCGGACCTGCTGTGCATCGCCCAGTACCCCCAGCTTCACGGCATGCACGCGCGGCCGCGCGCTGTGGGTCGGGCTGCTTTCCAGATAGGGATAGTCCTGCAGCGCGCGTTCGTCGTAGCGGATGCCGGCTGCGTAACGGCCATCGGGTGACCAGCTCACCGCGAACGGTCGTGCCGGCATCCGGCCCTGACGGCGTGGAATGCCGCGCAGGGTGAAGTCCGGCAGTACGCCATAGCCATGCCCGGTTTCACCGCCGTGGGTCAGTACCTGCGGCGCCGCTCCAGAGCGCTGCAGCCACAGGTTGTGGTCGCGTACCTGCAGCCAGGCATCACCGCCGGGCGACGGCAGTGCATCAGCCGGCGGCAACGCCTGTTGTGCGGCCGTGCACTGCAGGCGTGGCCATTGGCAGTTGATCTCCGCTTCGCCGTTGAACTGCAGGCGCAGGCCATCATCCAGTACCTGCACGTTGTTCAAGCGCAGGCGTGGCCCGCTGGCACCCAGCGGTGCAACTGCGGCGCCCAGCGCATCGGGTTCGAACAGGATCTGGCGCGTAGCCTGGATTGGATCGACCAGTATCGCCTGGCGCCGGCCCTGTGTGTCTTCGCGTTCGTACCAGAAGCGCCCATCCGCCAGCCAGTGGGGCAGGACCGAAGCATTGCGCAGCGCACCGCGCAGATGACTGTCATGCACGCGTTCGGCGCGCTGGTAGTCAGCCGCCTGCAGCGCGTGCGCAGCATGGATCGGAAACAGGGAAGCGCAGGCCAGGAGGGCGGCGCGAACAGACATCAGCAGCGGATCGGAAACGTGCAAGGCAACCTCCTGATGCAGTCGGCGACGAATCACAAATGCACGCGCGCCGCGCGCGTATGCCAGACGAAGCCTGAATCAAGCCCAAAAATTCAGCAATGCGAAGACGGCTGCTTTCAGGGAGCGTTGTGGCGAATAACGGAGAATTTACATTCCCGATGCGATGGCGCCCTGGCGCTGCTGCACACCATAAGAAAGTAAAGGTGTACCCCCATGAAGAATTCGCTGATTGCTCTGGCCCTGGCCGCTGCCCTGCCGTTCACCGCCTCGGCTGCTGAGAACCTGTCCTACAACTACGCCGAAGCCGACTACGCCAAGACCGACATCGACGCGTTCAAGGCCGACGGCTGGGGCGTGAAGGGTTCGTACGGCTTCCTGCCGAACTTCCACGCGTTCGGTGAGTACAGCCGCCAGGAAATCGACCACACCAACATCAAGCTGGACCAGTGGAAGATCGGCGCCGGCTACAACGTTGAAATCGCTCCGACCACCGACTTCGTTGCCCGCGTTGCTTACCAGAAGCGCGACCAGAAGCACGGCCTGGACTTCAACGGCTACAGCGCTGAAGCTGGTATCCGCACCGCCTTCGGTGCCCACGCCGAAGTCTACGGCATGGTCGGCTACGAAGATTTCTCGAAGAAGCACGGCATCAATCCGGAAGGCCAGTGGTACGGCCGCCTGGGTGGTCAGGTCAAGCTGAACCAGAACTGGGGCCTGAACGGCGAGCTGAAGATGAACCGCGATGGCGACAAGGAATACACCGTCGGCCCGCGTTTCAGCTGGTAATTGCTTCCTCGGCGCGCCTGCGCGCTGAAGATGCCTCGACAGGCCCGGCTCATGCCGGGCCTGTTGCGTATCCGGCCGGGCAAACGCCATCTGACCGAGTCACGCCGGGGCCACGGCATTGCAACGAATTGGATTCCGCACGCGCCAACTCCACCCTAGGGTGGGTGGCCTGTTCTGCAGGAATGCAAAGATGCCCACGTTCCAGTCGCCCCGCGATCCTCCCCGCCGGTTGTTGCTGCTGGATCCGCACCCACTGCTGCGGCATGGCGTACAGGAACTTCTGGCGAAGCAGGCGGGCCTGCGCGTGGAAGGGAGCTTTGGCTGCAGCGGTGACCTGCTGCAACGCCTGAGGCAACAGGAGGCTGCGATCGATCTGCTGCTGGTTGATGCATTGCCGATCGGCGACAGCGGAGAAGGCCTTGAACTGCTGCGCCACGTATCGCTGCACTGGCCGGCAATGCCGATTCTGGTGCTGTCGGCGCACTGTAACGCTGGTGTCGTGGCCAGGGCACTGCAGGCGGGGGCGCGCGGGTTCCTGTCCAAGACCTGCGCCCCACAGATGCTGCTGCGGGCATTGAGCGTGGTGGGCCGTGGTGGACGCTTCGTGCCGCCGGAACTGCGAGCGCAATTGAACCAGTCACGCCGGCAGCGCCAGCAGTCCATGCGTCCACTGCGATTGAGCATGCGCGAACGAATGGTCCTGCAATGGGTGTTGCGTGGGGGCAGTACCGGCGAGATGGCACGCCGCTGCGGTCGTTCGCCCAGCACCATCAGCACGCAGAAGCGCGCGGCCTATCGCAAGCTGGGCATCCGCAACGATAGCGAGCTGTTCCGCTTCCGCCATCTGATCGAAGCGGATTGAGGGGCAACTACTCGCCCTGGTACTGCTTCTCCTCCACCAGCGCCGAACCTGCCACCCGGTTGATCTCGTTCTTCACCTGCACGCGCTCGCCATTGGTGCCATAGACACCGCGTGCCAGCTGGATGAAGGCATCGTCGAACACCTGGGCCGCTTCCTTGTCGCGCAGCTGGTCCTGGATGTCCCACATGCGCTCGTTGATCGCCTTCAGCTGCTGCTTCAGCACGGCCAGCGCCGGCTGTGCCTGCAGCTGCTGCTGCAACAAGGGAAGCAGGCCGTCCAGCTCGGTGCGTACGTTGGCCAGCTTGGCGGCATCATCGATGCGCTCGGCCTTGATCTCGAGAATGGTGATCTTGTCGATCAGCTCGCCGATCGATACCGGAGTCAGGATGGCATCCACGCAGTTGGTCCCTTTGAACAGGGCGCCATGATACCGCGCCGGTGGTGCCCGGCCCCGGTCTGCTGGATTTACGCCGAATTTGCGCTGCGGACCCGGCAGCACCCTCGATCCGTTACGGCCCCTCCTCCGACACTGCCGTCCCGGCGGCCAGACCGCCTTCGACGAGGAAAACAGTGCAGTGAACAGCAAGGGGACAATGGCGGCGGCGGTGGCCGCGCTGGCAGGGCTGCTTGGCATCGGCAGCGCGCAGGCACAGGTGCAGGTGAGCGGCAACATGGCGTTGACCAGCGATTACGTGTGGCGTGGCAGCTCGCAGAGCGATGGCCAGCCGGCCGTACAGGCGGGCGCCAAGGTCACGGTGGGATCGGGCTGGTACGCCAGCGTGTGGGGTTCCAATGTTTCGTTCAAACCGGACAACGGCGCGCGCAGCGAATTCGATCTGGTTGCTGGCTGGTCGGGCGCGCTGGCCACGGACTGGACGCTGGATGCCAACCTGACGCGCTACGTGTATCCAGGCACCGGCCGCGCGCTGGACTGGACCGAACTCAACACCACGCTGACCTGGAAGCAGCGCGCCTGGCTGCAGGTCGCGCACTCCAACGATGCGCTGGCCGGTGGCCATCGTGGTACCTATGCCCAGCTCGGTGTGCGTGTGCCGCTGCACGAGCGCGTCCGTCTGGAAGCGGCGGTGGGCCAGTACTGGCTGGCCACCGCACAGGGACCGGATTACCTGCATGGCCAGCTCAGTGCCATTGCCACGTTGACGCCGGCGTGGGAGCTGCGTGCCACCGTTCACGACACGGACAACGCAGCCAAGCGCCTGTTCCCCGGCAACGCCGGTGGGCGATGGGAGCTGGCGCTGCAGGGCAGCTTCTAGTCGGCCATCGAGGCCTGGCGTGCACGCAGCGCGCCGGGCAGCCACAGCAGCAGCGCCAGCACGGCCACGGCAGCACCGGCCACGCAGACGCCGGTCCAGCCGAAGCGCTGGTAGACCTGCGCCGACAGCAGCGAACCCAGCGAACCGCCGATGAAGTAGCCGGTCATGTAACCGGCATTGAGGCGATTGCGTGCCGCAGGCTGCAGCGCATAGATCAGGTTCTGGTTGCTGACGTGCAGCAGCTGCGCAGCCAGGTCCAGCACCACCACGCCCACCAGCAATGCCAGCAGCGAGTGCGCGGACAGCCCCAGCGGCAGCCACGACAGCAGCAACAGCAGCAGTGGGGGGGGGGGGGGGGGGGGGGGGGGGGGGGGGGGGGGGGGGGGGGGGGGGGGGGGGGGGCGGGGGCCGGGCGGCCGCCCCGGGCCGGGGCGGCGGTGTCGCGGTGGTGGGGGGGGGGGGGGGGGGTGTGGGGGCGCGCACTCCCTTCCCACATACCCCCTAGG
>NZ_JASJSI010000091.1:0-17075 GCF_030237085.1 Stenotrophomonas maltophilia group sp. Smal32 | reverse complement strand
AACGAATCTGGTCGAGGGAATCAACAACAAGATCAAGGTCATCAAGCGCGTCGCCTACGGATACCGAGACGACGCCTATTTCTTCCTCAAAATCCGTGCAGCCTTCCCCGGACTTGGGTGAAGAACCATAAAAAAGGCCCGGCATTGCCGGGCCTTTCTCGTCCTGTCCACCGCGAGGCTTACAGGTTCGCTTCGGTGGTCTGGATCACGAACTTCTTGCGCATCGCCTCGACGTAGGCCTTGGCCGCAGCCATGCCATCGATCTGGCTCAGCTGGTCCTTCAGCTGCTTCTGCTGCTCGGCGGTCACTTCCTTCACGTCGCCCGGGTTCACCTTGTTCACCGCGAACAGCAGCGCGTGGCCGTTGACGTCGACCTTGCCGTAGCTCGGCTTGCCCTCGGCCGGCACCGGCGCGCTGAAGATCGCGCGGTTGATTTCCGGGGTCGGCACCGGCTGGCTGCGCGGCAGGCCCGGCATCGGGCTCAGCTGCAGCTTCTCGCTGGCCGCCAGCGACTGCAGGGTGGCGCCCGCCTTCAGCTTGGCCAGCACGGCATCGGCTGCCTTGTCGCTGGCCTGGCGCTGGCGGTCGGCACGGATCGCGGCGATCACCTGCTCGCGGGCCTTGTCCAGCGGCATGGCCTGTTCCGGGGTGTGCGCGGCCACGCGGATGACCACGCTGTGGTTGGTCGCGCCGCCCAGAGCGATCGGGTCGCTGGCGGTCCCGTCCTGCACCAGCACGTCGGAGAACGCGGCACGCAGCACGGCCGGGTCAGCGGCGATGCCACTGGCGGTGGCGCGGGTGATCGGGCCCAGGGTCTGCAGCGGCAGGTTCACTTCCTTGGCCGCAGCAGCCAGATCGCTCGGGCTCTTGTTGATGGCGTCGACCAGACGGCCGGCCAGTTCGTTGAAGCCGCGCTCGCCATCGGCCTTCAGCTGCTCGGCAGCCAGCGTGTCACGCACTTCCTCGAAGGACTTGCCCTGGCCACCACGGACCGCGGCAACCTTGATGATGTGATAGCCGAATTCGGTCTTGACCGGACCAATCACGTCACCGGCCTTGGCGGCGAACAGCGCATCTTCAAACGGCTTGACCATCGCGCCGCGTTCGACCCAACCCAGGTCCCCCCCCTGCCCCTTCGAACCCGGGTCTTCCGAGTTGGCCTTGGCCAGTGCAGCGAAGTCGGCGCCGGCGGCCTTGGCTTCGGCGGCAATCTTGTTCGCCTTGGCTTCGGCACCGTCGCCGGTGATCAGGATATGCGAGGCCTGGCGCTGCTCCGGCGTGGTGAACTTCGCCTTCTCGTCTTCATAGCGCTTGCGCAGGGTGGCTTCATCGGCTGCGGTCGGTGCCGGCAGGTTCGCGCCATTGATCTCGACGTACTCCAGCGAGACGCTCTCGGCCTGGCGGAAGTCCTTGCCGTGGCTGTCGTACCACTGCTTGATCTGCGCATCGGTCACCGGCGCGGTATCGGCCGGCACTTCCGGCAGCGCGGCCAGTTCGACGTCGCGGGTTTCGCCCAGCAGCTTCAGCAGGCGCTCGGTCTCGGACTGGGTAACGAAGCCGGAGTTCTGCAGGCCCGACGGAATCACCGACTGCTGCAGGCTCTCACGCACCAGTTCCTGGAACTGGGTCGGGGTACGCGGCGGATTGCCACCGGCCAGCGCCAGGCGGTAGTTGTTCTCGTTGAACTTGCCGTTCGAATCGAGGAAGGCCGGGATGGTGGCGATGTACTCGCGCACCGCGCCATCGCCGATCACCACGCCGGCCTGCTCGCCGACCAGGCGCACGACCTGCTCGTCGATCAGCTGGTCGAGCACGGCCAGCTTGTTCTGGGTGCTCTCGAACGCGCGCGGGTCGAAGTTCTCGCCCTGCTGCTGGCGCTCACGCATGCGCTCCTGCTCGAAGCGGGTGCGGAAATCCTGCGCGCTGATCTCATGGTGCTGCCACAGCATGCGCACCGGCCACCACGACGGTGCCGAACGCCACCAGGTCGGGGGCGCGGAAACCTTGGCCACGTTCTGTGCGCCAACGCCACCCAGGTAGCTGTTGTCGATCACGAACAGGAACGGAATCATCAGCAGCCCCAGGATCACGGTGACGATCCAGCCTGAGGTCTTGTCGCGGAGTTTCTGCAGCATGGTGAGGAATCACAAGGCCTGATTGGCGAGCCCGGCAGTGTAACCCGCTTCGCCGCAGGGACCAAAAGCAGCACCGGCGTGGCCTGCGCACCGCTTCGCGACGACACAAAGAAAAAGCCCCCGGCTTGCGCCGAGGGCTTTTAAAGTTGGCGGAGCGGACGGGACTCGAACCCGCGACCTCCGGCGTGACAGGCCAGCATTCTAACCAGCTGAACTACCGCTCCGCGCTGAAACTTTGCAGGCGCCCAGTATATCCGAAGACTCCCTGGAAACCCAGCCCGATGAACACTTTTTTCAAAGTTTTTTCACAGGGACTTAAGAATTCTGCAATGGCGGAGCGGACGGGACTCGAACCCGCGACCTCCGGCGTGACAGGCCAGCATTCTAACCAGCTGAACTACCGCTCCGTTCTTGCAAAAACCTTTTCGCCTTCTTCCCGAACCTTCCGGGGAGAAGACAAGGCCCCCGGCTTCAGGCCGGGGGCCTCGATGTAGTGGCGGAGCGGACGGGACTCGAACCCGCGACCTCCGGCGTGACAGGCCAGCATTCTAACCAGCTGAACTACCGCTCCGCATTGTTGCTTTTTTTGCTTTCCAACCAGCCTGGACCGGGAAGAAAACAAAGCCTCCAGCTTTTGGCCGGAGGCCTCGTTGAATGGCGGAGCGGACGGGACTCGAACCCGCGACCTCCGGCGTGACAGGCCAGCATTCTAACCAGCTGAACTACCGCTCCACACTCAAACTTTTACCGCGGTGCTGTGGTGGGTGCTGAGGGTTTCGAACCCCCGACCCTCTCCGTGTAAAGGAGACGCTCTACCGCTGAGCTAAGCACCCCAGCGAGCCGCTTAGTTTACAGCATCCTTCAGGGCCTTACCAGCCTTGAACGACGGATTCTTCGAAGCAGCGATCTTGATGGTGTCGCCGGTCTTCGGGTTGCGGCCGGTGCGTGCAGCACGGTCGCGGACCTGGAAGGTACCGAAGCCAACCAGGGTGACCGCATCGCCGTCCTTCAGCGCCTTGGTGACGGCAGCAACGACGGCATCGACAGCGCGGCTGGACTCGGCCTTGGTCAGGTCGGCAGCTTCAGCAACGGCATCGATCAATTCGGTCTTGTTCATTCTCTACAACTCCTTTGGCGGTGGGTTCCGCTTATTCGACAGGGAAGCAACCGCATGCCTTCTGCATGCGGCCGCCATGTGGAAACGGTTCGCCGATTCAGTCATCGCTGACAGCGATCACTCATTCGCGAGTGCTGCTTTTATACCAGTGGCCCTACCCCCACGCAAGCTGGAAAGCCAGCAACGACGCGGGTTTCGGGCCATTGGACAGCGCGCATCAATGCTTGACGCGCGCGCTTCCACTCGGTTTGGCCTTGCTGCGCACCGTGACACGCTGCGCACTCTTGCGCGCCCTCTTCGGTGCCAACGGACGCTCCAGCGCCAGGTCCAGGACTTCTTCGATGTACTTCACCGGCACGATCTTCAGATCGCGGGTGACGTTGGCCGGAATGTCGGCCAGGTCCTTGCGGTTCTCTTCCGGGATGATGACCGTGCGGATGCCACCACGCAGTGCCGCCAGCAGCTTTTCCTTCAGGCCACCGATCGCGGTGACGCGACCACGCAGGGTGATCTCGCCGGTCATCGCAACATCGGCACGCACCGGCACCTTGGTCAGCATCGACACCAGCGAGGTCACCATCGCCGCGCCGGCACTTGGGCCGTCCTTCGGCGTGGCACCATCCGGCACGTGCAGGTGCACGTCATGCTTCTGCAGGAAGTCGCTGTCGATGCCGAAGCCGACCGCGCGCGAACGCACCACCGACAGTGCCGCCGACGCCGATTCCTTCATCACGTTGCCGAGCTGGCCGGTCAGGATCAGCTGGCCCTTGCCCGGCACCAGCGTCGATTCGATCTGCAGCAGATCGCCGCCGACCTCGGTCCAGGCCAGGCCGGTGACCAGGCCGATCTCGTTCTCTTCCTCGGCACGGCCGAAGTCGAAGCGACGCACGCCCAGGTACTTGTCCAGGTTCTTGCTGGACACGCTCACCAGCGCCTTCTTCTTCGCACCCTTCTTCGCCTTCGCCGCCGGCTGCGGGCCGGCCAGCGCGATCTCCTTCACCACCTTGCGGCAGATCTTGGCGATCTCGCGTTCCAGGTTGCGCACGCCCGATTCGCGCGTGTAGTAGCGCACGATGTCCTGGATGGCATCGCTGCCGATCTCCAGCTCTTCCGGCTGCAGGCCGTTGGCCTTGATCTGCTTGGGCACCAGATAACGGGTGGCGATGTTGAGCTTCTCATCCTCGGTGTAGCCGGGGATGCGGATCACTTCCATGCGGTCCAGCAGCGGGCCCGGAATGTTGAGCGAGTTCGAGGTGGCCACGAACATCACTTCGGACAGGTCCAGGTCCACTTCCAGGTAGTGGTCGTTGAAGGCGTTGTTCTGTTCCGGGTCGAGCACTTCCAGCAGCGCCGAGGACGGATCGCCACGGAAGTCCATCGACATCTTGTCGATCTCGTCGAGCACGAACAGCGGGTTCTTGCTGCCGACCTTGTTGAGGTTCTGCACGATGCGGCCCGGCATCGAACCGACGTAGGTACGACGGTGACCACGGATCTCCGCCTCGTCGCGCACGCCGCCCAGCGACATGCGCACGAACTTGCGGTTGGTGGCCTTGGCGATGGACTGGCCCAGCGAGGTCTTGCCCACGCCCGGCGGCCCGACCAGGCACAGGATCGGGCCCTTCATCTGCTTCACGCGCGACTGCACCGCCAGGTATTCAAGGATGCGTTCCTTGACCTTCTCCAGGCCGTAGTGATCGGCGTCCAGGGTGTCCTGCGCGGCCTTGAGGTCCTTGCGCACCTTGCTGCGCTTCTTCCACGGCACGCCCAGCAACCACTCCAGGTAGTTGCGCACGACGGCCGCTTCGGCGGACATCGGCGACATCTGCTTGAGCTTGTTCAGTTCGTTGCGTGCCTTGGCTTCAACGGCCTTCGGCATGCCGGCTTCGGCGATCTTGCGGGCCAGTTCTTCCAGCTCGCCCGGTGCGTCGTCCAGGTCACCCAGCTCCTTCTGGATGGCCTTCATCTGTTCGTTGAGGTAGTACTCGCGCTGGCTCTTCTCCATCTGCGACTTCACGCGGCCGCGGATGCGCTTCTCCATCTGCTGCACGTCGATCTCGCCGTCGACCAGGCCGACCAGCATCTCCAGGCGGTCGCCCACGGCCAGCGTTTCCAGCAGCCGCTGCTTGTCGGCCAGGCGCACGCTGATGTGCGCGGCGATGGTATCGGCCAGGCGTGCCGGCTCATCGATGCCCGACAGCGTCTGCAGCAGTTCCGGCGGCAGCTTGCGGTTGGTCTTGACGTACTGCTCGAACAACGACATCAGCGAGCGTGCGATCGCCTCGACCTCGCGCGCTTCGCGCTCGTCGGTGGCGTCGATCTCCACGGCCTGGCCGTGCAGCGAGCCGTTGCGCTCGTCGACGTGGGTGACCTGCACGCGCGACAGGCCTTCGACCAGCACCTTGATGGTGCCGTCGGGCAGCTTCAGCAGCTGCAGCACCTGCGCCAGCGTACCGACCTGGTAGAGGTCGGCCGCATGCGGGTCGTCGGTCTCGGCCGACTTCTGCGCCAGCAGCAGGATGCGCTTGTCCGATTCCATTGCCTGTTCGAGCGCGTGCATGGACTTGTCACGGCCGACGAACAGCGGGATGACCATGTGCGGGAACACCACTACGTCGCGCAGCGGCAGGACCGGCAGGTCGAGGGTTTCACTTGGGGAACGGGCCATGGGGGCTCCAGGGAAGGGGAAAACCGCCTCCGGGAGGGCATCTTCCGGAGACAAAAAAAGCCGATGGCCCCGTTATGGGGCCATCGGCTTTCAGATGCAAGGCATTCCTTGAAAATCCTTTCCAATCAACAACCTGGAAGGATCACTCGGCGCCTGCGGCCTTCTGTTCAGGGGCCGCCGGGGTCTGGTAGATCAGGTACGGCTCGGACTTGTGCTCGATCACCGACTCGTCCACCACCACCTTGCTGACGTTTTCCTGCGACGGCAGGTCGTACATGGTGTCCAGCAGGACCGATTCGACGATGGTGCGCAGGCCACGGGCACCGGTCTTGCGCTTGAGCGCCTTGCGGGCAATGGCCGACAACGCGTCCGGGCGGAACTCCAGCTCGACGTTCTCCATCTCGAACAGCTTCTTGAACTGCTTGGTGATGGCGTTCTTCGGCTCGGTCAGGATCTTGATCAGGGCCGGCTCGTCCAGCTCCTCCAGGGTCGCCACCACCGGCAGGCGACCGACGAACTCGGGGATCAGGCCGAACTTGATCAGGTCTTCCGGCTCGACTTCGGCCAGCACCTTGCCCACTTCCTGCTTGCGCTCGCTGCTCTTCACCTTGGCGCCGAAGCCGATGCTGCCGACGTCGGTGGAACGGGCCTGGATCACCTTGTCCAGCCCGGCGAACGCGCCGCCGCAGATGAACAGGATGTTCTTGGTGTCCACCTGCAGGAATTCCTGCTGCGGATGCTTGCGGCCGCCCTGCGGCGGAACGCTGGCCACGGTGCCTTCGATCAGCTTCAGCAGGGCCTGCTGCACGCCTTCGCCGGACACATCGCGGGTGATCGACGGGTTCTCGCTCTTGCGCGAGATCTTGTCGATTTCATCGATGTAGACGATGCCCTGCTGCGCCTTCTCGACGTCGTAGTCGCACTTCTGCAGCAGCTTCTGGATGATGTTCTCCACATCCTCGCCCACGTAACCGGCTTCGGTCAGCGTGGTGGCGTCGGCCATGGTGAACGGCACGTTGAGCAGGCGGGCCAGGGTCTCGGCCAGCAGGGTCTTGCCCGAACCGGTCGGGCCGACCAGCAGGATGTTCGACTTCGCCAGTTCGACGTCGTCGTTCTTCTGCCGGCTCTCGATGCGCTTGTAGTGGTTGTACACGGCCACGGCGAGGGTGCGCTTGGCGCGGTTCTGGCCGATCACGTACTGGTCGAGCACCTCGAGGATCTCGCGCGGCTTCGGCAGCGAACTGCGCGCCGACTGCGCCTTTTCCTCAAGCTCCTCGCGGATGATGTCGTTGCACAGCTCCACGCACTCATCGCAGATGAACACGCTCGGACCCGCAATCAGCTTGCGCACTTCATGCTGGCTCTTGCCGCAGAAAGAGCAGTAGAGGATCTTGCCGGTGTCCGTGGAACGACCTTGGCGGTCTTCGCTCATGCTTCGCTTACCCAGTTACCCCACCCGCTGAACGGGGGTTCGATTCGAGAATAGCACAGGGCCGAGGGGACACCAGTCCCGCCCGACCCTGCAGGAACGGGGCCTCCATGGCCCCGTGAAGGCCGGTCAGCCGGCCTGGATCGACTCATCCGGACGACGCTCCAGGACCTGGTCGACCAGACCGTAGGCCTGCGCCTCGAAGGCGCTCTTGAAGTTGTCGCGCTCGGTATCGCGGGCGATCGTCTCCAGCGACTGGCCGGTGTGCTTGGCCAGCACCTCGTTCAGGCGCGAACGCAGGGTCAGGATCTCACGCGCGTGGATGTCGATGTCGGTGGCCTGGCCCTGGTAGCCGCCCAGCGGCTGGTGGATCATCACGCGCGAGTTCGGCAGCGCATAGCGCTTGCCGGCTTCACCCGCGGCCAGCAGCAGGGCGCCCATCGAGGCGGCCTGGCCGATGCAGGTGGTGCTCACATTCGGCTTGATGTACTGCATGGTGTCGTAGATCGCCATGCCGGCGGTGACCACGCCACCCGGCGAGTTGATGTAGATGTTGATGTCCTTTTCCGGGTTTTCCGATTCCAGGAACAGCAACTGCGCCACCACCACGTTGGCCATGTGATCGTCGATCGGGCCCACGAGGAAGATCAGGCGCTCCTTCAACAGGCGCGAATAGATGTCGTAGGCACGCTCGCCGCGGCTGGTCTGCTCGACCACCATCGGAACCAGGTTCAGGGCTTTGGTTCGGTTGTCCATTACGTGAGGTACCTATCTTGGGGGGCTACAACCCCGCGCCGGCAAAGGCGCGGGGCATCCGGTGATCCGCCCGGGCTTACTGGCGGATCGCGTCCTGGAACGACAGCTTCTCTTCGGTGTGCTGGGCACGCTCGGCGATCCAGTCGATCACCTGCTCTTCCATCACACGGTTCTGCAGGCCAGACATCAGCTGGGGGTCGTTGCGGTACATCTCAATGACCTGGTCCGGCTCTTCGTAGGTCGAAGCGATCAGACGCATCGTTTCGTTCAGGCGCTTGGCTTCCAGGCGCAGGTCGTTGATGCGGGCCACTTCACCGACCAGCAGGCCGACCAGCACGCGCTTGGCGGCGGCGTCCTTGAAGCCTTCGTGGGCGTCGGCCGGGATCTCGCCGACGTTCTGGCCGTTGCGGCGGATCTGCTCGATCTGCTGGGCCAGCATGGCGCGGGCTTCGTTCTCGACCAGGCGCGGCGGCATTTCCACCGAGGAATAGGCGGCGATCAGCTGCTCGCCCACTTCGCGGCGCAGGCGGTTCATCAGGGCGCCCTTCAGCTCGCGCTCCAGGTTGGCGCGGATGTCGCTGCGGAACTGCTCCACATCGCCACCCTTCACGCCGAAGCTCTTGATGAAGGCTTCGTCGACCGCCGGCACGACCGGCTCGGAGACTTCGGCAACCTTGACGGTGACCTGCACGGTCTTGCCGGCCAGCACCGGCACGCGCCAGTCAGCCGGGAACTCGACGTCCAGGGTCTTCTCTTCACCCTTGGCCAGGCCGACCAGGCCCTTTTCGATGGTTTCGAACATCATGCCCTGGCCGAGCACGATCGAACCCTTCTCGGTGCCTTCGGCCGGCAGGCGCTCTTCGCCGGCCTGCGACCAGGTTTCCACCGCGACCAGGTCACCGTCCTGCGCGCCACGGCTGACCGGGGCCCAGGTACGACGCTGGTTCTGCAGGTTCTCGATCATCTGGTCGATGTCGGCGTCGGTGATCTCGGCGCTGTGGCGCACCACGGTCAGCTTGCTGACGTCGATGTCGCCGAAGTCCGGCACCACTTCCACGGTGGCCACGAAGGAGAACTCACCCTCGTCGCCCTTGTCGATGCGCGGGCTGCCGACGATGCGCAGGTCGTGCTCGCGCACGGCCGCGTCGAAGGTTTCGCGCAGCAGGCCGTCCAGCGCCTCGCCACGGACCTGCGCGCCGAAGCGCTGCTCGATCACCTTGGCCGGCACCTTGCCCGGGCGGAAGCCCTTGATGCGGGTGGTACGGGCGATTTCGCCCAGGCGGCCGACGATGTGGCTCTGCAGACGCTCTTCCGGCAGCGAGAAGCTCAGGCGGCGTTCCAGGTTGCCGGTGGATTCGATCGAAGCTTGCATGTTGACTCCTGCCACCGGTGGCCCAGGCCCCCGGCTCGATGATTGGGATGAAACGGTTGTAAGGACACGGCGTCTGGGACGCGCCTGCTTGCCGCAGCCCTTTAGTTTCGCCCAATTTGGCCTGCACTGCCAGCGCGTGCCGGTCAAGGGGTGCAGCGGGCCCGATCTGGGCGGGGAGACAGGCCGGCACTGGTGCGAAAGGGGGGACTCGAACCCCCACGCCTTGCGGCACTGGAACCTAAATCCAGGGCGTCTACCAATTCCGCCACTTTCGCGTGGCCGGCACAGGCCTTCATTGTCGCAGGCGGGGGCCGGAAGCGAAAGGTCTGCACAAAGCTGAATCTGCTGTCCCGGACGACCGGCAGCCGCCCGGGACGGCCCTGGATCAGGGTTTCAGGGGTGCGGCGGGCGCTGCGTCAGCCCCCTGCCCGTCCGCTGCGTCCACGTTGCGGATCTCGATGCCACCGCCATCGGTCCGGCGCAGCTGCACCGCTTCGGGCTGGGTCACGCCTTCAGCCGGCGCCGCCGGCTGCATCTCCATCGCCTCACCGACAGGAGGTGCGGGAACATGCTGCGCATCGGCATCGCGCTGCACGGTCTGCGCTGGGTCGCCCGGCGGGCTGCAGGCAGCGAGCGCCACCAGCGCGAGCGGAACCATCGCCCATGAAACGCGTCGGTTGATATCGGCCATCAGATTCTCCTTCATGCATGCGCCATCAGCGCGGAAGAACCATTGGGTGCGATGCAGGACACGAAGCGGTGAGAAGCAGCGCACAGCATTGAAAACACTGATGACGCGTATGACCCCGGTTTCATCACCGCTTCAGTAGCGACTTGGCGCACTCAGCCAGGCCACAGGCAAGAAAAAAGCCACTTGGCTGACCAAGTGGCTTTCGTCTGGTGGGCTGTCAAGGATTCGAACCTTGGACCTATTGATTAAGAGTCAACTGCTCTACCAACTGAGCTAACAGCCCGAAATCGGGGCGCGAATTATGACCCGATCCGCTCGGTGGGTGCAAGCACTTTTTTCAACATCGTTGAAACCAGCGCTGCGGTCCCGCTGCCGCTGCAGCGGCCCCGCCAGGCGGAGCGCTTCAGCGCGTGATCCATCGAAATGATGGGGTCACACTTATAAGAAAAAAGCCACCTGGCGTACCAGGTGGCTTCCGTCTTGGTGGGCCGTCAAGGATTCGAACCTTGGACCTATTGATTAAGAGTCAACTGCTCTACCAACTGAGCTAACGGCCCGTGAAACTCAGACGCACATTGTAGCGTGCGTTCTGTTTATTGCAATACCGTTTCGGCAGCGCCGATGCGGTTGAATCAGTGGGGTGGCTGAGGGGATTCGAACCCCCGACCACCGGAATCACAATCCGGTACTCTAACCAACTGAGCTACAGCCACCACTGAAACTTTCGCCCCACCGCCGCTACTGCCGACGCGGGAGCTTCAAACCTTTGCCTGGAGACTGTCACCGAAGTTCCGGTCCGCCGAAGCGAGTCCGATATTCTGGTGGAGTCTTTACGCTTTTGCAAGCACTTCTTCACATCCGTCGATGCGATCCCAGTGCCTCGCCAATGGCGCGCCCGACAGGAATCGAACCTGTAACCGCCGGCTTAGAAGGCCGGTGCTCTATCCAGTTGAGCTACGGGCGCCCGAACCGGAACGGCGTCCAATCCGACGTGATGTGGGATTGGTCGGGGTAGAGGGATTCGAACCCCCGACATCCTGCTCCCAAAGCAGGCGCGCTACCAGACTGCGCTATACCCCGGTCTTGCAATCCCCTCGGGCCAGGCCCGGGGAGCTGGTCATTGTGGCCAAGCGCATCATGAACTGTCAACGCGGCGATCCGGACCCGACGCGTGGCACGGCGCCACGCGCAGCCATCGGCTATGCTCCCGGTCATCGGCCGGATGGCCGTCCAGTCCCTCATTCGCACGGAGAACACGCATGCGCAGCGGCAACCCGGCTCTTTCCGAGTCGACCTTCCTGGACCTCGCCAGTGGCTCGGTGGTGACCAGCCCCGACCAGGTCATGACCCTCAACGGCACCGCCAACAAGACCGGCATCCTGCTGCTGCTGACCGTGCTGACCGCGGCGTTCGCCTGGAGCCAGTCGGTCGATGAGTACGGCCAGATTTCCGGCAGCGCGAGCCTGTACGCCATCGGCGGTGCAATCGGCGGCCTGGTGCTGGCGCTGATCACCATCTTCAAGAAGGAATGGTCGCCGGTCACCGCACCGATGTACGCGCTGGTCGAAGGCCTGTTCCTGGGCGCCGTCTCGGCCCTGTTCAACATGAAGTACCCGGGCATCGTATTCCAGGCCGTGCTGCTGACCTTCGGCACCCTGGCCGCGCTGCTGTTCGCGTACCGCAGCGGCATGATCAAGGCCACCGAGAACTTCAAGATGGGCGTGGTCGCCGCCACCGGCGGCATCGCCCTGCTCTACCTGGCCTCGTTCGTGCTCGGCTTCTTCAACATCGATGTGCCGGTGATCCACGACTCCAGCTGGTTGGGCATTGCTTTCAGCCTGTTCGTGGTGGTCGTCGCCGCGCTGAACCTGGTGCTGGATTTCGACTTCATCGAAACCGGCGTGGCCCAGCGCGCGCCGAAGTACATGGAGTGGTATGGCGCATTCGGCCTGATGGTGACCCTGGTCTGGCTGTATGTGGAGTTCCTGCGCCTGCTGTCGAAGATCCAGCAGCGCTGAGCCCCATCAGGTCGTAAACGACAAGCCGTGGTCCGAGAGGGCCACGGCTTCTTTTTTGGAACCCCACCCCATGTCCCACACCTTCCACAGCTATCGCCCGGCCGACGGCCACCGCCTGCCGCACGACCCGTTCAACGCCATCATCGGCCCACGACCGATCGGCTGGATTTCCAGCTGCGACGGCGAAGGAACATTGAACCTGGCGCCGTACAGCTTCTTCAATGCGTTCAACTACACCCCGCCGATCATCGGCTTCTCCAGCCAGGGCCGCAAAGACTCGCTGCGCAACATTGAAGCGACCGGTGAGTTCGCCTGGAACCTGGCGACCTTCGACCTGGCCGAAGCAATGAACGAAAGCTGTCGTGCGGTCGGGCCGGAGGTCGACGAGTTCGCCCTGGCCGGGCTGACGCCACTGGCCTCCACGCAGGTCGCGCCACCCCGCGTGGCACAGAGCCCGGTAAGCATGGAATGCCGCTGCACCCAGATCGTGCGCCTGCGCGATGCCGCCGGGCAGGACACCAACGGCTGGCTGGTGCTGGGCGAAGTGGTCGCAGTGCACATCGATACCCGTTTGCTGGTCGATGGCATCTACGACACCGCTGCAGCGGCGCCGATCCTGCGCGGCGGCGGCCCCGCCGACTACTTCCGCATCGGCGCCGAACAACGCTTCCGCATGTTCCGCCCGGCCTGAGTCTCAGGCCGCCGGCGCGCGTGCCAGCAGCGCCGGCAGCGACGAGGCCAGCAACGCGATGCCTGACGCCGTGAGCAGGCTCAGCACGACCTGCCGGAAACGCGCTTCGCTGATGCCGATGTAGACCCGCGCACCCAGCAGGGTCGGCGCCAGCATCGCCGGCGCCACGATGGCGAAGTACGGCAGCATC
Source organism: Stenotrophomonas maltophilia group sp. Smal32 (assembly GCF_030237085.1). Classification (NCBI taxonomy): domain Bacteria; kingdom Pseudomonadati; phylum Pseudomonadota; class Gammaproteobacteria; order Lysobacterales; family Lysobacteraceae; genus Stenotrophomonas; species Stenotrophomonas maltophilia group sp. Smal32. The sequence continues at coordinate 4,008 of NZ_JASJSI010000091.1, read as the reverse complement.
TGCCGCGTCACCAGTCCACTGCCAACATAGGTGGCCATGGTCACCGCCAGCATGGCCAGGTTGAAGTTCTGGATGACCGCGCGCTGCTCGTCCTTGCCGAAGCCGCGCAGCGTGCTCCACAACGTCGGCACCGGCCCGGCGAAGCCACCGATGCCACTGAGCACGCCACCGGCCATACCGGCAATGGCGTCACCCACGCGCCCTCCGATCGTGATCGGCGGCAACGAGCGCGCCATCAGCATCACCGGGCACCACAGCGCCAGGAAGCCGCCCAGCAAAGCCTTGAACCAGTCCATGTCCAGCTGCGGCAGCACCATCACGCCCAGCGGAATGCCGGCCAGCCCACCCAGCACGAAGGGCAGCAGCAGGCGCAGGTTGAAGCCACGGCGCACGGTGAACACCGCCACCAGCTGGCCGACCAGCGCGCCGAACACCGACAGTGTGGCCGCCAGTCGCGGCTCCAGCCCCCATGCCCAGAACGACATCGCCACCATGCCGAAGGCGAAGCCGGACAGCCCCTGCACGAACCCGGCAACGATCGCGCCAAGCGCGACCAGCAGATACACCGACTCCATCACCACCTCGGTTGCAACCGCGCGGCTACCCTGCCGCGCCCATCTGCGCAGCGTAGTGCGCTACAAGGTGCTCGACCAGCGCGCGCACTTTCGGCGCCAGCGCACGTGCATGCGGATACAGCGCGAAGTAGCGGCGCTGCCCGGCATGCCAGGCCGGCAGCACGCGGATCAAGCGGCCCGCGCGCAGGTCCTCCTGGACGGTCAGCGCAGTGAACAGGCTGATGCCCATTCCGGCCAGCGCGGCGGCATACAGCGCAGGCGTGGCATCCACGCGCAGGCGCTGGCCGGCCTCGATGCTCACGCAGGTACCGCGCGGCCCCTGCAGCTGCCAGGGCGGCATTGACGGCGTGGGACTGAATCCCAGCAGCGTATGTTGTTCGAGATCCGCAGCCTGCCGCGGCAGACCACGACGTGCCAGATAGGCCGGCGCGGCCACCAGGATGCGCGGGCAGCTGGCCAGTTCGCGCGCGACCAGCTGGCTGTCCGGCAACGAGGGCGCGATGCGCAGGGCCAGGTCGAAACCGCCCCCCACCACATCGACCAGTTGATCATCGGCTGACAGGTCCAGCGAGACCTGTGGGTTGCGCTGCAGGAACGACGGCAGCCACTGGGGCAGCTCCTGGCTGGCGACCACCTGCGGCACGCTGATGCGTACGGCGCCACTGGGCTGCGCCTGCCCGGCACGCGCGCGGTCATCCGCCTCCTGCAGACGATCGAGCAGCACGCCCGCCTCCCGGTAGTAATCGCGTCCGGCTTCGGTCAATGACAGCCGGCGGCTGTTCCGATCGAGCAGGCGTACCTGCAGGTGGTCTTCCAGTTGCCGCAGCTGCCGTGACATCGCCGAGTGGGTCGTGCCCAGGCGTTCTGCCGCAGCGGTGAAGCTGCCTGCGTCGACGATGGCGCGCAGCGCACGCAGGGCAGCGAAATGATCCATCAGCGAGCGGCTCCCCCTGGCAGGGCCCACGGCATGCGGGCCCTGCCAGCTTATCAAGCGCCGTCGTCGGCTTTGCGCACCGGCAGCGCCAGGATCGCATCGGTACTCAGAACGTCACCGAAGGCGTCCTCGATCTGCGCCAGCGAGGCCTCGTGCAGCACGCGATGATCCATGCGCTGGCCGCTGGCCAGATCCAGGTCGCGACTGGCGCTGGCATCGGACGACACGATCACCCGGTAGCCACGCGGTGCGGCGGCTGCATCGCGGGCCGCACCGGCCACGCAGGCATGGGTTTGCAGGCCGGTGACGATCAGCGTGTCGATGCCGGCGTCCTTCAGCACGGTGTCCAGCACGGCAGCCGAAGCGCCAGCGAACACGCTGACGTTGTCCTTCTGCACCACGGTTTCGCCCTTGCGCGGCAGCAGGTCACGATGGAAGGCGGCGTTGACGCTGCCCTGCGCAAACAACGGCGCGCTGGCCGGCAGCACGTGTTGCACATGGATCACACGGATGCCATGCGCATCGGCGAACTCGACCACCCGCTTGGCCTGGCGCAGCGCCGCCATGCCATCGGGAATGACCATGCGGCCACCGGCAAAGCCCGGTGCAGCGCTGGCATCGAAGTATTCGTTCTGGAAGTCGATCACCAGCACGGCGGTCTTCGCGGCATCCAGCGAGGCCGCGACCGGCACGCCGGCCATGTCGCGGATGGTGGAATGGGACGGCTCGGCAGCGGCAACCGGGGCGGTGGCGGCCATGCCGATCAGGCTGGCCAGGCCGAAGGCGGTGAGGTTCATGGGAGGGTTCCTGTGTGGTGGGTGTGGGGGCACAGGATGCGTAGCGATTGGCGCACGGACCAGCCGTGCGGCGGTACATGATCTGTGCGGAAACCGCACAACCGATCATTCCGTCATCCACGCATGGCGTGGATATACCGGAAAACGCAACGGGGCGCCCGAAGGCGCCCCGTTGGGATCCAACCGAGGTCGACCGGCCGCTTACAGGCGGGTGGCGATGGCCTTGGCGAAGCTCATGGTGGTACCGGTGCCGCCGAGGTCGCCGGTCAGCGAATCCTTGGCTTCCATCGTTGCGACGATGGCCTTGCGCAGGCGCTCGGCGTTTTCCGGCTGACCGATATGGTCCAGCATCTGCGCGGCTGCCAGCAGCAGCGCGCACGGATTGGCCTTGCCCTGGCCGGCGATGTCCGGCGCGGTGCCGTGCACGGCTTCGAAGATCGCCGCGTCCTTGCCGATGTTGGCACCCGGGGCCAGGCCCAGGCCGCCAACCAGGCCGGCGCACAGGTCGGAGATGATGTCGCCGAACAGGTTGGTGGTGACGATCACGTCGAACTGTTCCGGACGCATCACCAGCTGCATGCAGCAGTTGTCGACGATCATTTCCTGGAACTCGATGTCCGGGTACTGCGCGGCCACTTCACGGGCGACGTTCAGGAACAGGCCCGAGGTCGACTTGATGATGTTGGCCTTGTGCACGGCGGTGACCTTCTTGCGGCCGACGCTGCGGGCCAGCTCGAAGGCGTAGCGCACGATGCGCTCGGAACCCTTGCGGGTGATGCGGGTGCCGGAGAAGGCGGTCTCGCCGTCGGCCGACACTTCCTGGCCTTCGGCCAGGTACGCACCTTCGGTGTTCTCACGAACGGTGATCAGGTCGACGTTGTCGAAACGCGACTTGGTGTTCGGGAAGGTGTGGGCCGGACGCACGTTGGCGTACAGGTCGAAGTGGCGGCGCAGGCTGACGTTGATCGAGGTGAAGCCACCACCGACCGGGGTGGTCAGCGGGCTCTTCAGCGCGACCTTGTTGCGCGCGATCGATTCCAGGGTCACCGCCGGCATCAGGTCGCCGTGCTTTTCCAGGGCCACCAGGCCGGCGTCGGCGTCTTCGTACTCCAGGCCAGCGTTCAGCTGGTCGAGCACGAACAGGGTGGCGTCCATGATTTCCGGGCCAATGCCGTCGCCGCGGATGACCGTAATTTTCTGCGTCATTGATCGATGTTCCGAACAGGGGGAAAAACGCCGTCCGGACGTGCCCGGAAACGCCGGCGCAAAGGAAGTTTCACCGGCAATTATGCCTGAGCCGGGGCCGAGGTCCCAAATAGACCATGGTCCCAGTCCCCGGCTCAGGCAGAATTGCCCGCGCATTCCACCTTATCCCCGCGCCTGTCGGCGCGCCCCCTTGAACAACAAGGGGGCTCCAGGACTGTTGGATCGCGGGGCAGGCCCCCTCGCGGGCCCGGTAGTGGGGGGGGGGGGGGGGGCCCCCCCCCCCCCCCCCCCCCCCCCCCGCCCCCCCCCCCCCCCCCCCCCCCCCCCCCCCCCCCCGCGCCCCCCCCCCCCCCCGCCCCCGCCCCCCCACCCCCCGCGAACAGCACACGCCCCCCGCCGGCCCCGCGTAAGAAAATACCACCAACAAACAAACCACACACCAAAAATACTAAAAAAAAAAAAACTGAACGCAACCCGACCAATCAGAAGCTCTATA
>NZ_JASJSI010000090.1:0-17344 GCF_030237085.1 Stenotrophomonas maltophilia group sp. Smal32 | reverse complement strand
AACGCTGACCGCGGTCGGAGATTTCGGGTATATGTGGGCGTGGGGGGGGTGGGGGGGTTGGGGGGGGGTGGGGCGGTTTGGGGGCGCCGCCAGGGTTACGGGGGGGCGGGGGCCCGCCCCCCCCACCCCCCCCCCCACCCCGCCAACCCACGGAATGCCCGCCTTTGACGTTGACGTTGCTTCGGCAGGTGCAGGGCGCAGCCCTGCAAAGAAAAACCCACCCTCAGCCGTCGCCCTGGATGCCGCCCGGTGCCTGTGCCGGGTCGCGCCAGCGGCGCACCGTGCGCTGGAAGAACAGGTTGTTCGGCAGCTGCAGCACCGTGCCTTCGTGGCCGTCGCCGGTCTCCTGCAGCGTGGTGTAGATCAGGTTCACGTCGATCACCCGGCCCTTCAGGCCCGGCTTCTCGCCGTTCTCCAGCACTTCGATGTAGTCATGCAGGCGGAACGGGCGGGTGGTGAAGATCAGCAGCGTGCAGAAGATGTTGGAGAGCACGCTCCAGGCCGCGAAGAAGGCCACTGCGCCCACGGCCGCGAAGCCGGTGAACGCGGTCCACAGTACCGAAGGCGATGCGCCGAGCAGGCTGAGGATGTACAGCAGGGCGCTGAAATAGACCACGAAACTGCTGATCCGGCGTGCGCCCATCGCCATCTCCGGCGGGAGCGTGTAGTGCTCGGCGAAGCGGCGGATCAAGCGCCGTGCCAGCACTCGCAGCAGCCACGCGGCCAGCAGGGTGAGCAGGATCTTCCCGGCGATACCGGCGTCGTGGAGCCAAGGGTAGGTCCAGGCCGGCAGGTGATCCTTCAGCGACAACATCATGGGGGCGACGACAGGTGGCAATAACGGCCTTCGATGTTACCCGGCGCGTGCAGCGGATTCGACCGCTGGGGTCCAGGCCAGGCAGACCAGCTCCTGGCGGTGCTGCTGCAGGCAGGCGCGGCCGTTGTCTGGACGCAGCTGCAAGGACAGGCCCAATGCCTGCAGCAGTACGCAGGCGGCGATCACCAGCAGGGCGGCGCAGGATGGGCTGGACATGGCAGAACTCCTGGACGGCAAATTCGCGAAGGACCTTCCATGGATGCAGCAGCCGTCGAAAAGGTTGCATGGCATCGGCCGTCGATCAGCTCTAAACCTTTTTCCGGGTCGCGGCATCCAAGGGATATGCTCGACACCACCATGCCCGCGCCGCCTGCCGCCAACGACGCCGTCGACGAACCCGCTCTGGTGCGGGCGGCGGCCGCGGGCGATACCGCTGCCTATGAACTGCTGTACCGGCGTCACGCGCCGCGTGTATTCGCTGTCCTGTGGCGGTTGTGTGGCGGCCAGCAGGCACGTGCCGAGGATGCGCTGCAGGAAGCGTTCCTGCAGGCGTGGAAGGCGCTGCCGGGGTTCCGGTTCGAAAGCAGCTTGTCCACCTGGCTGCATCGGTTGGGCGTCAACGCCGCGCTGATGGAACTGCGCGGGCGTGCTGCCGGGCAGGACCACGACAGCCTCGACGAAGTGGACGGGGGGTTGCAGGAACTGGCGGTACACGACCGCTGTGCCGGCACCGAACGCGACCTCGAACGGGCGCTGTCGACACTGCCGCCACGGGCACGTGCGGTACTGGTACTGCACGACATCGAAGGCTGGAAACACCAGGAAATCGCCGAACAGCTGCAGATGGCCGTCGGCAGTTCCAAGGCACAGTTGCATCGTGCGCGCGGCCTGTTGCGCGCACGGCTGGGAGACATGACATGAATACACACGACCACGATTCCGACCACGATCTACTGGCACGGCTGCGCGCGCTGCCAAGCGAGCGCGACGTACCCACCGATGGCTGGGCACGCCTTTCGGCCCAGCTGCCGCCGCGTGAGCCGCAGGCGGCACCTGCGCCGGGCGACAACGTGGTGGCCCTGCCGAACCGTTCGCGTCGGCGTTGGTGGTTGCCGGTGGGTGCGGTGTTGGCGGCCAGCCTGGCGGTCTACGCCGTGGCGCCGTGGCGCCATGCGCAGCCAGAGGTGCCGGTACCTTCAGCACTGCAGCTGCAGGCTGCGGCGATGACCGAGCAGTACCAGCAGGCCGTGGCCGCGCTGCCCGATGGACGGGCGCCGGAATGGCAGCCGGCCCTGCATGAACTGGATGAAAGCGCGGCGCAGATCCGTGCCGCCCTGGCGCAGGACCCGCGTGCGCCGCACCTGCTTGGCCAGCTCAAGCGTACCTACACGCTGCGGCTGGAACTGACCCGGCAGGCGGCCTATGCCGCCGAGTCCGGCTTGACGACCTGAGGAGACCCCCATGACCCGAACCCTGATTTCCTGCTGTGTCGCGCTGCTGCTGGCCCCTGCCGTGGCGCTGGCCGATACCCGCATCGACGAGCGCCATACCCTGGCCGCGGGCGGTCGCATCGAGCTGAGCAACGTCGCCGGCAAGGTGACCGTGCGTGGCTGGGACCGCAATGACGTGCAGCTGACCGGCGCGCTCAGCGACGGCCTGCAGCTGCGCCAGGAGAAAAGCGCCAATCGCGTTCGCTGGGAGATCGAATACCCGCGCCGCAACAACAACGGTGGGGCCACGCTGGTGCTGAACGTGCCGCGCTCGGTGGAACTGTTGCTGAGCACGGTCAGCGCCAGCCAGGACATCAGCGGCATCGACGTGCGACGGCTGCAGGCCGACACGGTCAGCGGCAGCCTGAGCGCGGCTGGCCGCAGTGGCGACAGCAAGCTCAACACGGTCAGTGGCAGCGTCAGCGCACGCCTGCAGACGCCGAAGCTGGATGTGAACACCGTCAGTGGCCGGATCGAGGCCGGCGGCGGTGTGTCCGGTGATATCGGTGCGCAGACGGTGTCCGGACGGGTCGAGGTCGACGCCGGGCGCGTGCAGCGGTTGGCGGTGGAAACCGTCTCGGGCAGCATCGACCTGGCAGCAGCCGGATTGGCTCCCGGCGGCCGCATCAATGTCGAATCGGTCAGTGCCTCGGTCACGCTGAGCCTGCCGCGCACGGTGTCGGCACAGCTGTCGGTGAACAGCTTCAGCGGCTCGATCAACAGCGATGCCGGTCAGGTGGAGCGGCCGCGCTATGGGCCGGGCAGCCATCTCGATACACGTCTGGGCGGCGGTGATGGAGACATCCGCATCCAGTCGCATTCGGGCAGTGTGCGGGTGCGGCTGGACCGCTGAGCACGGTCCGGCAGGCCGCGGCGGCAGCGCCGCCGCGGTCGGAGCTGGCTCAGCTGGCTTTCTTCAGCGCCCAGGTGGTGCCGAGGACTTCGATCTTGCCACCGGCCTTGCGGAACGCTGCCAGGTCCGAAGCGATCGAATCGCTGCTGACCACGGTGCTGGCGGCCGCGCCCTTGCGTTCGCTGCGGATGCTGTTGCTGGCCTTCGCGGGGGTCTTTGCCTTGCGGGGCATGGTTGCTCCTGTCAGGTGGAAGGGGAGGAAAGCGCCCAGGCATCGGCCTGGCGCAGGTAGTCCTGCCGCTCGCGGCGGCAGTCATCGCCGCCCATCGAAAACTGGCGGCAGATCGCCGGGCGCTGCGAATAGATCGTGCAGCGCAGGTGATAGGGATCGATCGCCGCGCACCAGCCTTCCTCGTTGCGCGCCATCACGGCACGGCCGTGCGCGTCGCGCGAGAGGAACTGGCCGGGCACGTGGTCGCCGGGCTGCAGCAGCACGGGCAACCGGCAACAGACCGCGTCACAACGGCGGCAGTCGATGGGTGCAGGTGCTGCGTCAGGTTGTAAGGCCTCAGGGGCCTGGCGGGTGCCCAAAGCGGGTCTCGATGGCGGCTCCGGTAGTACGCGGACCATGAACGAGCCAGGAAGGCATGGCCGCTAGGCCCGCAGGGCGGGCCAGGCTGCACCGTGGACACACACCGGCGTGGCCGGTGGAAGGTGCAGCTGGGATCTAGCCGACCAAGAGTAACTTAGACCGCGTAACGTTTTGTTAATCCTGGCTGGCTGCCGCCAGTGCCAGACCCTGGACCACGCCCAGCGAGGGCTCGCCCTGGACCATGCGGGCGCCCGGGAAGGCCTCGGCCACGGCCTGGCGCAGGTAGCCTGCACGGGACATGCCGCCGGTCAGGAACACCGCATCCGGATCGCCACCGATGTCGCTGCGGACCTGGGCCAGCAGTTCGCGGATCTGCTCAAGGTAGCCATGGGCGGCGGCGGCCAGGCCGTCGGCGCTGCTGTCGGCATGCAGATCGCGGGCGATGTAGTCCAGCGTGCTGCGGTGCTCGCTGGCAGCGCTCAGGGCGATCTTGGCGCGTTCGACATCGCGGTACAGGCGGGCGGTATTGCCGGTGTCCTGCAGCGCCTGCAGGCGGTCGCCCCACGGTGCGTCCACATGGTCGTACTTGTGCAGGCGGAACTCGCGCTGGCGGGTCATGTCCTGCACAGTGGCCGCTTCCACATAGTGGTGGGCCGGCACGCGGGTGATGCCGCGGCCGAACAGCGGCATGTAGCTGGACAGGCTCAGCGCCAGGTCGATGTCGGTACCGCCGCGGGCGATACCCCAGGCACGGTGGATGCGCGGGGCATCGTCCCCGCCGACTTCGGCATGCGCGATATCGGTGGTTCCGCCGCCGATGTCGACGATCACCGCCTGGTGCCGCTCGCGGCTTTCGGCGTGGTAGTGCATGGCCGCCGCGGCGGGTTCTTCGAGGAAATCGATCTGGTCGAAGCCGGCCTGGGTGGCGGCCTCGCGCAGGATGTCCAGCGCCTGGTCGTTGCCGGCCGCGCCGATCGAGCTGCGGAACTGCACCGGGCGCCCGAGCAGGGCCGAGCGCAGCGGTTGGCCGAGCTGGGCGCTGGCGGTCAGGCGGATGTGTTCGAGGATGTGCGCGGCGATGCCGGTGATGGTCTGCTTGGCGCGTGGGTGCAGGTTGTAGCCGAGCATCGACTTCGGGCTCTGCACCAGGTTGCCTTCGTGTTCCTCGAAATAGGCTTCCAGCGCTTCGTCGCCGTAGACCGCGTTCTGCAGCAGGTCGCTGGCGCTGCGTTCCTGGCCGGCGCGGGCCTCCATCCATTCACGGCGCAGGGCGCGCAGGGCTTCACGGCGCAGCGCCTGCGGCGTGCGTTCCTGGCCGGCGGCACGGGCTGCACGCGCGGCGCTGTCGATCATCTGCTGCAGCTGGTGTTCCTGGCCGTCATCGAGCTGGAAGTCGTCCGGGTCGGGCACCACGCCAGGGAAGTACACGCTGGTGCGGAACTGCTCGGCGTCGCCGAAACGGATCGGCAGCAGCTTCCCCTCATGCACGATGGCGGCGGCGGAGTTGCTGGTACCGAAGTCGATGCCGAGGCGCATGGGGAGTTCCGGGGGCGATCAGGGGCCGCGCACTCTGCTGCAGTTCGCGACCGACTGCAAGTTCCAGCGTCATGGCTGCTCCAGCTGCGGCCATGGCGGCGGCCGGGCATCTGCCAGGGAACTGGGGCCCCGGACCGGGCGGTTACAATGGCCGCTGTTGATTCACTTTGAGGTACTTGCCGATGTCGTCCGTTCCCGCCTGCCCGCAGTGCACCCTGGAAAACACCTATGCCGATGGCGCGCTGTGGATCTGCGCCGATTGCGGTTTCGAATGGACCGCCGAGGAAAGCGCCGGTTCGACCCTGATCGTGCGTGACAGCAACGGCAATACCCTGCAGGCCGGGGACACCGTCACCGTGATCAAGGACCTGAAGGTGAAGGGGTCTTCGATCCCGCTCAAGCAGGGCACCGTGATCCGCAACATCCGCCTGGTCGAAGATGATGCCGAGCACATCGAAGGCAACTCGGACAAGATCAAGGGCCTGGTCCTGAAGACCTGCTTCCTCAAGAAGGCCTGATCGGTCTCAGCGCCTGGCCTGCTGCTGCGCGCGCCAGCGGGCCAGGCTGTCCAGCTTGGCCTGGTAGCGTGCCTGCTCCGGTGCACCGCCCAGAAGCTGCGCGCGGGTCAGTTCACGGTCGGCGCGCTCGAGCTGGCCGGACAGGAAATACACGCGCGCCAGTCCGAAGTGGAACTGGTGCGCGGTGTCATAGAGGCGCACGGCCTGCCGGTAGTAGCGGATGGCTTCGGCCAGCCTTCCGGCCTGCTCGGCCTGCGTGCCCAGCATGTACTGCGCGAACGGGTCCTCACGCTGCACCGACTTCAGGCGTCGCTCCAGGGCCTTGGCCTGTGCCTCCAGCCCAAGCTGCCGATACAGCGCGCTGGCATTGGTCAGCGCTGCATCCTGGCGGCCGTCCAGGCGCAGGGCGCGGTCCAGTGCCTGCCGCGCCGCATCGGTGTCGCCCTCGCGGTTGTCGAGCACGCCCAGGTTGTTCCAGACCGAGGGGAACGCGCGGTCCTGCACGACCGAGGCATCGAAGAACGCGCGGGCGCCGACGAGGTCTCCTTCGGCCATGCGTTCGGCACCACGATTGTTGTAGAAGTGGGCCAGTGCACGCGCGCGGCTGACCGGCTGCGGGCCGTGGCGGTCGTAGAGCACGTTGCGATCGAGGTCGACCGTGGCGTAACGCCCCGCGATCTCCACGCCTGCGTTGACGTGGCCCACGCTGTAGACCACGCCGGCGTCCTGGTCCTGGTACCAGGACACGACCTGGCCGACTTCCTGCACGCGGGCCTGGATGCCAGCCTCACGCGCCAGTGCCACGAACATGAGCGTGAAGGCGAGGCAGTTGGCGCGGCGCTGCTGCCAGACTTCGCCCACGGTGTAGGTCGCGTTCGCGTCGTACTGCAGGTCCAGCCCCTGGCGGCCGAAGATCATTTCCACCAGGGCCTGCAGCCGCTGTTCGCGCGATGAACTGCGGTCCATCACCTGCGCCTGCAGCATCGCGCGCATTGCAGGAGGAATCGCGAAGACCTGTTCCGGCGAGGGAATCTCCACCGGGGTGATGCTTCCGATGGGCGGGATTGCATCGGTGCGCGGGTGGTCCTGTGCGCAGAGTGGCGCGGCCATCAAGGCGGCCAGGGCCAGGACGAAGATGCGGGCGGCAGGGCGGTACATGACAGTTCCCGGCAGCGGCGGGCGCTCCCGCCTGCAGCGAGTGTAGACCCGGCGGCGCCGCGCCGCAGTGACCGTTGGTCGGCGCGTGGCCGGCACGGCGTTTCATCCACAACCGATGTGGACCAGCGCTCGACAAAGCTGTGGACAACCGCGTCCAGGCCTCACCGGGCAAGCGTTGTGAGCGCGTGGTGAAAAAACAACCAGCTTGCCGCAGGGCAGCGCAGGCGGGATGATCCGGGCATGGATTTCTCTCCGCTGACGCTGGCTCCAGCGCAGTGGCAGGCGCTGCAGGACAGCTACGCAACGCCGCCCCGCGCCTACCACCACTTCGGACACGTACGCGCGGTGCTGCAGCACTGCCAGGACGTGGCTGACGGCCCGGGCTGGCAGGGGCCCGCCGAGGTGTACCTGGCCGTGCTCTACCACGACGCGATCTATGTGGCGGGGCGCAAGGACAACGAAGTGCGTTCGGCGGCGCTGGCCCTGCAGGCGATCGCACGGGACCCGGAACTGGCCGGCGTCGACGCCGCGCGGGTCGAGCAGTTGATCCTGCTGACCGCCCACCATGGCGATCTGGGCCCAGACGACGTTGATGCCGAGGCGGCCCTGTTCCTGGACTGCGACATGGCGATCCTGGCCGCACCCGAGCCGGTGTTCGCCGCTTACGATCGTGGCGTGGCCGAAGAGTACAAGGGGGTCGTGCCGGGCTTCCTGTACCGCGCCGGGCGTCGCCGTTTCCTGCAGGGGCTGCTGCGTGCGCCGCGCATCTTCCTCAGCGACTTCTTCCACCAGCGCCTGGACGCGGCCGCGCGGGAAAACCTGCGCCGGCAGCTGGCCCGCTGAGCCGGCCCGGTACACTGGGGCCTGCTTCCACCGATTGCCGCTTCCGACTGTGTCCGTCCCTGATCCCGATCCCCGCCCGCTGCCCCCCGAAGAGCCCGGTCCCAACGAGTGCTGTGGCAGCGGTTGTCCGCTGTGCGTGCTGGATCTGTATGCCGATGAGCTGCAGCGCTATCGCAAGGCGCTGGCCGAATGGAAGGCACGGCATCCGGAGGCAACGCCATGAGCCGCGCACGCCCGGCGGCAGTGCTGGCACTGGTGGCGTTGCTGCTGTTCGTCGCCACCGCGCTGTGGACCCAGTTCGCACGCAGCGATCTGGACTGGGTGCGGGCCACGCTCAGCCTCTACCTGCACGGGCCGTGGGGGTTGGCGCTGCGCGCTGCATACTGCCTGCTGGCGTTGGCCATCGCGGTTCTCGGCATTGCGCTGTATCGCGGCAGCATCGGCCCTCGGCGCAGTGCGGCGGCGCCGCTGTTGTTCACTGTCTCTGCACTGGGGCTGGCGACGGTCGCCATCGGTGACAGCTGGTTGCCTGAAGCGACTCCGCTGCTTGCACCGTTCATCCATGGGGTGGCGGCCAACACCGCGTTCCTGTGTGCCAGCGTGGGCATGCTGCTGCAGGCCTGGTACCTGCGCCGTGAACCGGGCTGGCAATCCGCCGCCGGCCTGCTCTGGGGCTGGGCCTGGCTGGCGTTCGTACTGCTGTGGCTGCACGTGTTGTGGCGCGCCGGCCCGCCGCGCGGGCTGGGCCAGAAGGCGGTGATCGTCGTGATCGTGGGCTGGCTGTTGTACCTGGCCCTGGCGCTGTACCGGCGCAGCCGCCGTACCGCGGCCCACTGAATCCCCAACGGCCTGCGCCGGTACGTGCCGTGCACGCGGCGGCGGCGTATCGTGTGCGCATTCCATCGGGGATGCGATATGAAGCGTGCAGGGCTGGGCAGGGCAATGGGTGTGGTTCTGGCGCTGGCAGCGCTGCCGGCAATGGCGGCGGCCAACGTGCAGCAGTTCAGCCATGGGCGGTTCGAGCAGATTCCGGTACACATGCCGGCCGGTACGCCGCAGCGGGTGGTGATCTGGTTCCATGAACCCACCGCCGGTGGTGATACCAGCCGCCTTCCGATCGAGGCCCTGCGTGCCGATGGCGCGATGGTCGCTGCGGTGGACATCGCGCACCTGCGCAGCGTGCTCAAGCGCGAGGGTGATCCGACCTGTTCGTTCGGTTCCGGCGACGTCGAGAACTTCTCGCGCTGGTTGCAGGCCTCCCTGCATCTGCCCGGCTACCACCTGCCGCTGGTCGGTGGTGATGGCGAAGGCGCCGAGATGGCCTACACGCTGGCCGCACAGGCCGACACCCAAGTGTTCGCTGGCCTGCTGACCACCGGCTTCTGCCCGGAGCACAGCCACGAGCGCATGGTCTGCGGCGACGGTGTGAAGCACAACAAGCTGCAGCCTGCCGAGTTGAATTTCCCGTGGCTGAGCGCCGCCGGCGACCATGGCTGCAAGGTTGGCGAGGCCAGCCGCTTCGTGCAGCAGGTGGCGATGGCACGCGAGTTCAAGCGCACCGCACGCGGCGATGCTTCACCGGGCCTGGTGGCGGCGGCGCGGGTGATGGGCGCGCAGGTGGGCGTCAGCCTGGCACCGCCTCCGGCCGCGCTGAAGGGCCTGCCCGTGGTGGAGGTGCCTGCCGCCGGTAATGGCGACACGCTGGCCGTGTTCGTTTCCGGCGATGGCGGCTGGGCCGGCCTGGACAAGGACGTGGCATCGTCGCTCAACGAGCATGGCGTGGCCGTGGTCGGCATCGACTCGCTGCGCTACTTCTGGAGCGAGCGCACGCCGAAGGGCTTCGCCACTGACCTGCAGAAGATCATCGATCACTACCGCCAGCAGTGGCATCGCGACAAGGTGATGCTGATTGGTTTCTCGCAGGGCGCCGACGTGCTGCCGGCCACCGTCAACCAGCTTGATGCCGGCACCCGTGACGCGCTGGACCGTATCGTGCTGCTGTCGGTGGGCAGGAAGGCTGACTTCGAATTCCATGTCAGCAACTGGCTGGGGGGGGGCGGCGACGGCCTGCCGATCGCGCCGGAAGTGGCGAAGCTGCCGGCGGCGAAGACCCTCTGCGTGTATGGCGACAAGGATGACGACGCGCTGTGCCCCGGCCTGCCGGCCAACGACGGCGTGCAGAAGGTGAAGCTGCCGGGCGACCATCACTTCAATGGTGATTACGACCGCCTGGCCGAAGTGATCCTCAAGGGCGGCGCGTAAAGCGGAGGGCGTGCGAACCAACGGTTCGCACCCACCAGAGCGAGCCGGTTGCGCCGGGCCATGCCCGGCGGGTCGGGGCGTCAGTTCCGCCTCGGGTCCAGCGAGATCAGCCGCGTGGCATCCAGCAGCGCCGCCGGCAGGTGCATGCCGCCCGGCGCAGCCAGATAGCGCGGTCGCCACTGCGGGTCGAACTTCGACTTGAAGCGGCGCAGGCCACTGAATCCATAGAAGCGTTCGCCATGCCGCGCCAGCAGGCCGGCCAGCCGGTTCCAGCGCCCAGCCAGGCGGTGCTGGGCCAGCCCGGACAGGGGCGCCATGCCCAGCGAGAAACGCGCATAGCCCTGTGCACGACCCCACAGGAACAGCTCGATGAACAGGAAGTCCATCGTGCCCTTCGGGGCCTCGTTGACGTGGCGCATGAGGTCCACCGACAGCTCGGCACCGGCCGGTGCCTGCCACAGGTTGGCGAATGCCACGATCTGGCCCTCGGCTTCGACCAGTGCCACCGGGAAGCGCGCCAGGTAATCCGGATCGTAGCTGCCCAGCGAGAAACCCTTCTCGTCGCCGGCCTTGTCTTCCAGCCACGCGTTGGAGATCGCGTGCAGGCGCGGAAGCAGGCTGGGAACCTCTTCCACCGGTGCCACGCGGAACGACAGGCCGCCGCGCTTGCCGCGGTTCCAGGCCTGGCGCAGGTCGGCGCGTTCGCGGCCTTCCAGGCCGAAGTCGTGCAATGGCACGATCGCTTCCTCGCCCAGCTTGACCAGGCCCAGGCCCAGGTCGAGATAGGTCTGCCAGTAGGTCTCGCCGATCTGGTAGAACACGGGGCGCAGGCCGAGCCGGTCGGCTTCCTCGCGGAAGCGCCAGATCAGCGCGCGCGCGACCTCGGGCGGGCCGACCGGATCGCCCATCGCGATCAGCGATCCGCCGTAGCGCTGCATCATCACGAAGCCCTGCTTCGCGTCATCGCGCAGCACCGCCTTGTCGGCGGTCAGCACCAGGCAGGCCTGGGTGTCGGTGGCACCGGCCAGGACCGGGGCCAGTGACTGCAACGTGGATTCGTCGGCCGGTGGCAGCGGGCTGCGGGTGCTGTGCAGCAGCCGGGCCAGCCCGAACATCACCAGTGCGATGGCCACCACCAGCAGCGCACGCAGTGCGCGCGGTGCGTTGCCGGATATCGCAAACTGCCACCACAGCTCGTTCTGGTATTCGACATGGCTGTAGGTGAAGAACAACAGCCAGGTGACTGCCACCAGTACCAGGCCGAGGTTGCGCAGCCATGGCCACGACCAGGCTTCATCCAGCAGCGCGCCCTGGCGATAGAACTCGCGGCGTGCGGCCCACAGCGCCATCGCCACCAGCAGCGCGGACACCGCGATCAACGGTTGGCCACCGCGCAGCCACAGCGGCAATGGGGTGATCACGCACACGGCCATCGCCAGCATCCATGCGGCATGGCTGCGCCGGGCCAGGCCCTGGCCGATCAGCAACAGGGCGACGCCGCTGAGGCTGCCGATCAGATGGGACGTCTCCAGGATCGGCAGTGATGCGTTGACCAGGTGGCGGCGCGGCGTGGGCAACGTGCCGTCGATGACCAGTGCAGCACCGATGCTGAACACTGCCAGCGCGATGATCTGCGGAAGCCACGGCCGCAATGCGTTCCAGCCGGCACGGGTTGCACCGGCACTGGCCTGCAGCGGTTGCCGCAGCGCCGGAGCCAGCGCGAGCAGGGTTGCCAACAGCAGCGGCAGCACGTAGTAAGTGACGCGGTAGATCAACGCCGCAGCCAGCACCGCAGCCGGTGCGACCTGTGGCAGCAGCTTCAGCAGGCTCCATTCGAACACGCCGAGTCCGGCGGGCACGGTCGAAACCAGTCCGGCCAGCACCGCGACCAGGTACAGGCCAACGAAGCCGGGCAGGCCGGTCGGCGTCGAGTCCGGCAGCAGTACGTAGAACGCGGCGCTGGCCAGCACCAGTTCGATCACGCTGAGCACGGTGACGCCGATCATGGTGCGGCGGTCGGGCAGCCACAGCGCATGGCCGAACACGCTGAACTGACGCCCATCGCGGCCGACCAGCAGCAGGGTGGCCGCATAGGCCAGCAGCGCGACGATGCCGACCACGCGCACCGCATCCGGGTCCAGTGGCAGTGCAAGTGCCGCGGCCGCCGGTTCCATGCACAGCGCCACGCTGATCAGCAGCCAGGCGCCGAATACGAAGCCGAGCGTGCTCATCAGCACGACCTGGCCGATCTGCGCCAGGTCCAGGCCGGCGGTGCGGTAGCCGCGCAGGCGCACCGCACCGCCGGTGAGCGCGGCAAAGCCCACGGTCTGGCCGAGCGTGTGCGCCAGGAACGCCGTAATGCCGATGCGCGCCGGATGCACGTGGATACCGCTGCGGCGCAGGCCGATGGCATCAAAACCGATCAGGCAGGCATAGCTGGCCAGGCCCAGCACGACAGTAAGCGCGATCTGCGTGCCACTGAGCTGGTGGAAGGCATGGCGGATGGCGCGGTAGCCGTTCTCATCGAACTCGTTGGCCAGGCCGTGCAGCGCCAGCGCAAGGATCAGCAGCGGGACAACGATGGTGAGGACCCGCTTCCATGCCGGGGTGGAGGGAGCGGTGGCGGGAGCGGTGGTTTCGGTCATCGGCGCAAGCGTGCGTCAGGGAGGGCGAGGGTGGTGTCAATGCAGCCGTGGCGCATCGTGCGCCTGTCGCTGGCATTTGACCAGCGCCGCTGTCGGAAGCCGGTAGTGAGCGTGCGTGGACGGCTGCCCTGCACCCATCGTTGACCGGTTTGGAGGACAATGCAGGCCTGATCACCCGCAGGAGCCACGCCCATGATGGAGCGTTACGACGTCGGACCGCGCATGTCCGAAATGACCGTGTACAACAAGGTCGCCTACCTCTCCGGCCAGATTCCGGAAGACACCAGCCAGGACATCACCGGGCAGACCCGGCAGGTGCTGGCGGAGATCGACAAGCTGCTGGCGCTGGTGGCCAGTGATCGCCAGCATGTGCTGCGCGCCGAAGTGTTCCTGGCCGACATGGCCGACTTCGACGGCATGAACAAGGCATGGGATGAGTGGGTGGTGGAGGGTGCGACCCCGGCGCGCGCCACGGTCGAGGCCAAGCTGGCCCACGCCGAGTGGAAGGTCGAGATCGTAGTGACGGCGGCAGTGCCGTAACGGCAGGGTCACCTCCCAGCAGTGGAGGAGGGGGTAGAGTCGACTGTTGGTCGACTGTCGCGCGCAGCGCGGGGTTTTGCGCCGCCGGAACGAAGAGCAGTCGACTAACAGTCGACTCTACCCCGCCGCTCCGCCGCTCCGCCGGTTGGTCCGGTGGCTACGCTGGTACCAGCTCGATGCAGTCCACCGGGCAAGGCGGGATGCACAGCTCGCAGCCGGTGCACAGGTCGGCGATCACCGTGTGCATATACTTGGCGCCGCCGACGATGGCGTCCACCGGGCAGGCCTGGATGCACTTGGTGCAACCGATGCAGTCGGCTTCCACGATCAACGCCACCTGCGGCGCCTTGTGCTCGCCGCGCGAGCGATCGAATGGAATCGCCGGTATGCCCAACACCTGGGCCAGCGCGCGTGCACCGGCATCGCCACCCGGTGGGCAGCGGTCCACGCCTGCCTCGCCACGCGCCATCGCCTGCGCATACGGGCGGCAACCGTCGTAGCCGCATTGCCCGCATTGGGTCTGTGGCAGCAGGCGGTCGAGGCGTTCGGTCAGGGGCGGGATCAGGCTCATGCGTGGCGAAGGCTGCGCGTTGGGTTACTTCAGGGGTTTGCCGCGGAACCAGCGCTCGTGGGCCAGCGCCAGCATCGGCTTGTCTTCGGAACTGTCACCGTAGGCATGGATGCGCACGTAGCGCGACAGATCGAACTGGCGACGGATGTGCTCGACCTTGCGTGGGCCGCAGTCGCCACCGGCATAGCGACCGGTCAGGCGGCCGTCCTGGCTTTCCAGCCGGTTGCAGATCAACTGCAGGCCCAGCTGCTCGCACCACGGCCGCAGGTACAGGTCCAGCGAGCCGGACACGATGACCACGGTGTGCTGCTGTTCCTTGTGCCAGCGGATCTGCTCCAGCATTTCCGGGCGCACCACGTCGGGCAGGAATTCGCGCGAGAAGCCGGCGGCCAGGGTGGCGATGTCGTCACTGTGGCGGTCGCTGAAGGTCAGGCGGGTGACGCGCGCGCGGATGCGTTCGGCCGAGATCAGCTTCAGCTTGTACGCGAGCAGCCACGGGCCGACCTTCCACCACGCCTGCGCCAGTTGTTCGGCGGTGGCCACGCGGCGCAGGAAACGGCCGTAGGTATCGCAGGTGGTCACGGTGTGGTCGAAGTCGAACAGCGCCAGTTCCATTCCGTTGCCTCCCATCGCGTTGCCCCGTGGCCGGTGCCGCCGGCGGGCGCGGCCGCAACCACGCCCGCTGCAGGCTTCAGCGGACCGGCATGCCCGGCTGTGCGCCGCTGTCGGCGTCCAGCAGCGCCAGCGCGCCACCGTCGAAACCGGCCGACAGGATCATGCCTTCGCTCAGGCCGAAGCGCATCTTGCGCGGGGCCAGGTTGGCGATGAACACCACGCTGCGGCCGACCAGCTTCTCCGGCTCGCCGTAGCTGCCACGGATGCCGGAGAAGATCTGGCGCTTGCCCAGTTCACCGGCATCCAGTTCGAAGCGCAGCAGCTTGTCCGAACCGTCCACGAACTCGCAGACCAGCACCTTGCCGATGCGCAGGTCGAGCTTGGCGAAATCGTCGATGCCGATGTAGGTCGGGGCGTCGGCGCCCTTGGCTTCTTCCTTGGCCGGTGCCGGTGCGGCCGGCTTGACCGCTTCGGTCTTGGCGGCGGGGGCGGCGGCAGCGGCCGGCTGCAGGGTGTCCTTGGAGGCGTCGATCATGGCGTCAATCTTCTTCGGGTCGATACGGGTGAACAGCGGGGTGTAGTCGGTGATGCGGTGGCCCAGCAGCGGCTGCGCCAGTTCGGTCCAGTCGTTCACCGGCGCGGCCAGGAAGGCCTCGGCCTGCGCGGCGGTGGCCGGCAGCACCGGTTTCAGCGCGGTGACCAGCACGCGGAACAGATTCAGGCCCTGACTGCACACCGCTTGCAGCTGCGCGTCGGCGCCTTCCTGCTTGGCGATCACCCACGGCTTGACGTCGTCGATGTAGCGGTTGGCTTCGTCGGCCAGGGTCATGGTCAGGCGGATCGCTGCAGCCGGGTCATTGCGCTCGTAGGCTTCACGGATCGGCGCCAGACCGTCGACGAAGCGCTGGTACTGCGCCGCATCGGGGAGCTGCGCGGCCAGCTGGCCGTCGAAGCGCTTGCTGATGAAGCCGGCGCAGCGGCTGGCCAGGTTGACGAACTTGCCGACCAGGTCGGCGTTGACGCGGGCGATGAAGTCACCCAGGTTCAGGTCGAGATCGTCGACGCCACCGCCGGACTTGGCGGCGTAGTAGTAACGCAGCGCTTCCGGTTCCAGCCCGGCGTCGAGGAAGGTGCGCGCCATCACGAAGGTGCCGCGCGACTTGCTCATCTTGGCGCCGTCCACGGTCAGGTAGCCGTTGACGTGCAGGCGGGTCGGCGCGCGGTGGCCGGTGCCGTGCAGCACCGCCGGCCAGAACAGGCCGTGGAAGTTGACGATGTCCTTGCCGATGAAGTGGTGCAGCTCGGTGCTGGTACCGGCGCGCAGGTGCGCTTCGAAGTCCTCGCCGAGCCTGCCGCACAGGGTCTGGAAGCTGGACAGGTAGCCGATCGGCGCGTCCAGCCAGACATAGAAGTACTTGCCCGGCTGGCCGGGAATCTGGAAGCCGAAGTACGGCGCATCGCGCGAGATGTCCCACGCGCGCAGGCCACCTTCGGCATTGAGCCATTCTCCGAGCTTGGCCTTCACGCCCGGCAGGGCGACGTCGCCGGCCAGCCATTCGCGCAGGAACGCGTCGAAGTGGCCCACCTCGAAGAAGAAGTGCTCCGAATCGCGCATTTCCGGCGTGGCACCGGAGATCACCGAACGCGGCTCCTTCAGGTCGGTCGGCGCATAGGTGGCGCCGCACACTTCGCAGTTGTCGCCGTACTGGTCGGGGCTGCCGCAGTTCGGGCAGATGCCCTTGACGTAGCGGTCGGGCAGGAACATGCCCTTGGCCGGGTCGTAGAACTGCGCCACCGAACGACGGCTGATGTGGCCGGCCGCTTCCAGCTTCAGGTAGAACTGCTCGGTCAGCGCCTTGTTGGCCGCCGAATTGGTCGAGTCGTAATGGTCGAAGGCGACGCCGAACGCGGCGAAGTCACGTTCGTGGCTGGCCTGGATGTTGGCGATGAAGGTTTCCGGGGTGACCCCGGCCTTTTCCGCAGCCAGCATGATCGGCGTGCCGTGGGTGTCGTCGGCGCAGACGAACCAAGCCTTGCCGCCGCTCATTCGCCGCGCACGCACCCAGATGTCGGCCTGGATGTAGCCGACCAGATGGCCCAGGTGCAGCGGGCCGTTGGCGTAGGGCAGGGCGGTGGTGACGAGCGCGGTACGGGTCATGGTCGCGGGGTGAAGCCGAGGGGAACCGCAGAGTATCGCATGCCCGCAACGAGGTGACCCGGCCGGGGCCGGGTCACGGGGATGAAGCGGGGGCCGGGGCGCTTATTCGCGCTGCCAGGTCTGCGCGCGGCAGATGAAGGCGATGCAGCCGGACACGTCAAGCCTGGTGCCGCCGGGCTGCAATTCCATCTTCGACTTGTAGGTCTTGCCATTGGCCGGATCGAGGATGGTGCCGCCGGACCACTTGTTGGCGCCGTCGGCCTTCAAGTTCCAGAGGATGGTCATGCCCTTCACCGGCTTGTTCTTGTTGGCGCCTTCACAGCCGTCACAGACCGGGTTCGGGCCCTTGTCCGAGTGCAGGATGTCGACCACCTTGCCGGTCAGGGTGCCGTTGGCGGCCTGGGTGATCTCGACGATCGACTTCACCTTGCCGGTCTTGTCGTCGATGGTCTTCCAGCGGCCGGCGGCGCCATCGGCGGCCTGCGCCGAGAGCGCGGCCAGGCACAGCGGCAATGCCAGCAGCAGGGTCTTGAAGGTCTTGCGCATGGTCCCCTCCCAGGGTTCATTCCGGCACGATGCCGGTACGGGTCGACTGTATACCCATTCGGCGGGGTATGGGGAAGGGGGGGGCTTTGCAGGGCTGCGCCCTGCACCCGCAGAGGCAACGGCAACAGCCGAACCAACAGCAAAACCGGACTTGCTGGGGGATGGCGGGGCACTGTGGGTTTGCGGGGCCGCCGTAAACC
>NZ_JASJSI010000008.1:1635-74054 GCF_030237085.1 Stenotrophomonas maltophilia group sp. Smal32 | reverse complement strand
CAGCCTTGGCCTCTTCCAAGTTCCCAGGACGGGAGGGTGAAACAGCCTCGGCGGGCCCTCTGTTCGACTCCTGCGCGGGGGCCAGTGGCGGGTGGGCCACGGAATCGATGGGCCGAGCAACTTCTGCCACAGCAGCGCCTGCCGATCTGGCGGGGGCACCCGATTCAATGCCCGCCGGTCCGCCCGTTTGGGCGGCTACCGGGCGCGGCGCTTGTTGCGCTGAACGCCGCGAGGAAAGGGCGGATGCCTCCATCAACTCGGCCAAGGTCGGCTCTGGAGTGGGCAGCGGCTGGGTGGGAGAGGGTGGCCCTTTCGGGCGCATCGCCTGCCACTTGGCCCAGAGCCAAACGGCAGTGGCCACCGCAACGACGATCCCCAAACCGATCCAGACTTCCTTTGGTACCAACGCTATGACGACCAGCACTGCGACAATCCAGCCGCCTGCGGTTTGCTTCCTTCTCGCCATGTGGCCCCCTGCCTTTGGCGCTTCCTTCGGGCCATTGTAGCTCGCCCGTCAGAAGGGGGACGCGCATCGCGAGGAAGGGGCGGGGGGACCGACTTGGATCGGGTTCCGCCCATTCAGTATTTTCACCCATATTCCTGGAGTGCCTGACCCATGCCTCGGCGTTGATGGCCGGTCCAGGGAGCGGGGATGATCAGTGGGGCGGTGAGAACCGTGTTTCGCCCACCGCGAGCAAGTGCCGCTTCAAGGCTGCGACGATCTCATCGTCTGGCAGGTTTTGGGCACCGGCCAGGAAGACGAGTTCGGCCACTTGTCGCCTGCGCTTGGCGTCGTCGCGGCGTTTGATGGCTTTCTCCCGGGCATCCTGCCGCTGATGCGCCAGAAGCTCCCTGGCTTGAAGCTGGGCCAGCCGATGGGTGGCCCGCTGGATCTGATCGCGGTAATGATTGGTGGACGACATGCTCTTCTCCTTGTGAAGTGTCCTTCAGTGAAGCAATGATTTCTCATCCGTCAACCTATCGATGGCGACATCGTTTTCGCGCTTGAAGCAATTCGGAAAATCACAAAGAAGAGAAGCAAAAGCGAAGAGCGAAAAGCGCACTTAGGCATCACAAGTGATGCGTGCGCAAAGGGCTTCGCCCCTTGAACCCCAAGCCGCTTTGCGACTTGCCAACGGCAAATTCGAAGGCATAAAGAGTTCAAAGAACTGGAGCTCTCTGCATGGCGATCTACCACACCCGGGTCAAAACCTTCTCTCGTGCCAAAGGCCATTCGGCCGTTGCCGCCGCGGCCTACCGTGCCGGACTCTCGCTCGTCGACGAGCGTACGGGAGCGCGGCACGACTACTCCCGCAGAGGGGGCGTGGTCGAGAGTCGCTGGGTGGTGCCCTTGAAGGCGCCCGACTGGTCTCTCGACGCCGCCAAGCTCTGGCAAGCGGCCGAAGCGGCAGAGAAGCGAAAAGACGCGACCGTAGCGCGCGAGTTTGAGATCGCGCTGCCGCACGAGCTCGACGGGCTGCAGCGCTCTGCCCTGACGGCGGACATCGCCCGGGCATTGGTTGATCGCTACGGCTTTGCAGTCCAAGCCAGCATCCACTCGCCGGGCAGCAACGACGGACTCAATTGGCATGTGCACATCCTCGCTACCACCCGCCGCTTGGATGCCGAAGGGCTTGCCGACAAAACGCGCGAGCTCGACGGTGGACCCTCGGGGCGCAGCGAAGTGGAGTGGCTCCGGGCGATGGTGGCCCAGCTAACAAACCAGCACCTGGCCGCTGCCGAGATCCCAGTGTCCGTCGATCATCGAAGTTTGGAAGCGCAAGCCGAGGACGCCCTTGAACGCGGAGACATCGTCGCGGCAGCAATTCTGGGACGGCGCCCAACGATCCACCTGGGCCAGCAGGTCTCAGCATTGGAGCGACGAGGCGTGGAGACCGAGGTTGGCAACGCATTGGCCAGCATCGTTGCGGACAATCAGAGGGCTGTGCATCAGACAGCGATACGGTTTGAGAGAGCAGCGACGGACACAGATCATGCCCATGGACATGCGTCGATTCCGCCGAACCGTGTCGAATTGGGGCCGAAATCGGGCCAAAGCTACATCGAGGACGTAAAGGGATTCGGTCGGCGAGGAATTCTGGCCACTCGCACTTTTCCCGATGCACCCCAACCATCGCTGCAATCCCTGATGGATAGCGCATATGGACTTTGGCGTGACCTGGTGGCGGCTGGGCTTGAGGGCGCGCTTCGCTCCACGCGCCTGCTTCTACGTCGCCTGGATTTGACCGTTCGCAACGGGGGCGTGGGGAAAAGGGTGCGCAAGGATATCCAGCGAGCGCTACGGGGCTTGGCCGCCGTGAGGCGACGAGCGACGGAGTGGCTGCGACGGGTAGAGGCCGAACGGCGGGCAGCATCGCTTTTGACGCGAGCGGAGCGGTCTTTGGAGGATTTTGTCGAACAACAGCCCCGACCGACAGGCCCTGCACTGGTGGCCTGGGTCCGGCGTCGCGGACGTCGTTTGGCAGCTGTCGAGCAGCGCTTGGATGCCCTGAGAAAAGCCCGTGCGAAGATTGAGGACGGCCAGGAAGAGGCCTGTGCGGATCAGCTGTCGGCCGCCGTGACAGAATTGGAAGCCAGCAGCAAGGTGGCCCTGGATGGGTTAGACGCGCTGCTCGACGAAACGGGAGTCTCCGCAGAGCTGACTGCATCCACGCAGCAAGCCAGGCCTCGGGCTAAGCTTCACTGATAGGAATGAAAAGCCCCCGCTGTGGCGGGGGCTTTCGACCGTCAATGAAGCGTTTTTCGCTTGGTCATCGACGGCTTGGCAGGGGGCCTGATTCCCCGCCGATCAGCGAGCAGTTGGTCCAACGGAGCCAGATCCTCTCTGACCTCCACACGTTCCTTGGTTGTGGGGGCGGATCGTGCCTGGACGCGGGGCCCGTCGTGAATGAGGTCGACTGGGTTTCCACCTGCTCTCTGGCGCAACACCTCGGCGGCGATCTCCAAGGCCACTCGTACATCATCTGAGCGCTCTCGCTGAGTACGCTGAGACGCTCGTTCGATGGTGCCGCTTAAAACCAGCGCGGCGATTCGGGTTTGTGGGTCAGTCATGGCTCCTCCGCCGTTGGTGTTTGCCCTGGGTTGATCAACTGAGCTTCAATGTGGATGGGTTCGATCGGACTTTTTCCTGCTGACCTGTCCAGAACGCGTTCCGCGAGCTCCAGGGCGATTTGAATGTCCCCCAAGCGCTCTTCGCGAGTGCGATGGACGGTGGGATTGAAGGTGCCGCTCAGAAACAGCGCGGCGATTTGGGTTCGTGGATCTAGCAATGTGCGCCCTCGGTTGGTGTGTGCTCGTAGCCAACCAGTTAAGTGAAAATTAGCAAGGGCACTCAGCAGGGAATTGCGCACACAATTGCTACTTAGTCGAAAAGAACTTGCTGGTTCGGGACCGCCCCTTGGAAAGCCGTTCGCCGTCGCGCAGCCGGTCCCTCAACACGGGCTGACTCGGCCGGCGCTTGGTGACCATAGGCCCAGCATAGCTCGCTAAAGAACTCCGCAACGGGGTCGATAGCGGCATAAGTAGGCCTTGCCCAACATTCGCGACGAGGACAGGATGTCAATGAAGAAACTGGTTCTGAGTGGTGCGTTCTTGCTTCCTGCGCTCGTAGGATGCGGGAAGGCTGGAGCGCCGGAGTGCGGCGATGAGATGACCTTGGACCTGGTTCGCAGCATCATCCAGCGAGAATTAGGGGCGGCCAGTGCTGCTGCCAACTTGAGCGAGGAGCAGCTTCGCGGCGTTCTTCCCATCTCATTGGCCCATCCGACGAGCTTTGACGAAAAGATCAGCCGCTACAGTTGCGAAGCCGATCTGACCGTCCCCTTCAACAACCCTGGGCAGGACGTTTACAAGCTGAGGCTTGAATACACCTCTCAGGCGGTCAATGGTCAACACTTCGCAGAGGTCCAGATACTGCCTGGAGACCTCATCGGCATCGGAACGGCTATCAGCTCCAATGTCCGAAGCCAAACCCAAGTAGTGGCCCCCGCAGCTGCAGCCCCAGTCGAAGAGTCGCAGGCCGTGGAGGTTGATTCTGCTTACGATTCGGCGATGTCGACGAGAGCGGACGATTACCAAGAGCCCAACTCAGACGAGCCGTTGGTCGATGCCTCGTTGGTTGGCCCCAGCTTCGATTGTGTGAACGCGTCGTCGGCCGTAGAGCAGATGATTTGTGCCGACCCGGAACTTGCCCGGTTGGACAAGCAAACTGCAGAGGCATTCGGTGTCGTCCGGGCCCGGTCGATGGACCCGGGTGAGGTTACGGCGAATCAAGGGCGGTGGCGCAGGACGGTACGGGATATATGTGCCGACGAAGCCTGTATAGAGCAGGCCTACCAGACGCGATTGGCCGAGTTGAATTGATTCCGGGGATGTCGCTCGGGCCGGCCCTGCTCAAGGCAGGGGCCGGAGCGTTCCATTCACGACCAGATCAAGAACGCCACTGGCGACGTCGGTCGCGGCTGAAATCCACTGGTTGTCATCGCCAGGGAATGCCTCTTCAAGCGGATCTTCTTTCCCTCCGTGAAAGAGGTTGTTGCGAACCCTGCGGGCGGCTTGCATCAGCGCCCTCGGGTCTGACGCACTCAAGGCTTTGGCCCGGAAGGCGGTGATGTTGTGGCCGCCGTGCACCGTCACCACCTGAACCATGGGACGATCCCGATTCCCGCCCAGAATCTTCTGCTTGGTCGAGTCAGACACGGCCAACGTGAGCAGCTCTGGTTGCATCGCTTCGAGTGCAGCATCGACGGCTTGCCAATTCACACTGGCGGATCCGTTTGAGTAGGCGCCGGTGAATCCGGGGACTCGTTTCAGTGCAAACTCGAGGGCGCCGAACGCTCGGAGCAGGCGAAAGGCACGCAGTGCAGAGGCAGGCATGTTGGACCTATTCTATTGGTCTACTTGGCATCGCCGGCAGGGCTGGGCGCAAGCCCAACCGACCAGTTGCCGCCCGGTTCCTGCTGTGGTGAGAGCAGGTCGTAGGTCTTGACCATGTTCAGCAGCCCGGAATGGCCATAAGCATTTGGGGTGAACGATGGGTTGGTTCGCCGCAAGTATTGCCCCAGTGCGCCCAGGCCCACCTTCCCCTCCGAAGTCTCACCTGCAAGCAGGGCCACCGCATCCACCAGGAACCGAGGCCGGCGTTTGGGCAGGGGACGCACGTCGATTGAAATGTGCTCCACTTTGCCGGGACCTGTGCTCGCTGATTCGTTGAGACCAGTAGTGTTACGCCCAGCAGCCGAAACGCTCTCCCAGAGGAAGAATTGGTCGCATGCGTTGCGCAAGGCGAGCGGTGTCTTGGCCTCGCCGACAATGCAAACGGTTGCGCCGCGCTCACGGAGCTTTCGGCAGAGGTAGGCAAAGTCAGAGTCGCTGGTGACCAGGCAGAACGTGTCCGCCCTGCCGTCGAACATGGCTTCCTGAGCGTCCAAGGCCAGGGCGATGTCCGATGTGTTCTTCCCCGCAACGTACTGGTACTGAAGGCAAGGCGTAAACGCTTGTTGGACCATCACTTCCTGCCAGCGGTTGGCGAGAGTGGCGTGGTTTCCATAGCCCCGGCGCAACACGACTCGACCGAACTGAGCACCCATCAAGAGCGCGTGGTCGACTATCTCAGGACTGACGTTATCGCAGTCCACTAAAACAGCCACCTTGCAGTCCTGAGGGGCGCTTCCGTTTGCCATATGCCAGCCTTGGTTTGGGTGTTCCCCTATCAGTCTTTGCCTCATCAGCGGGGCTGCGGTGGGGTTTTGCAGTCCCTCAACGGATCTTACACTCAGCTTCAGTAGAAATTGGATCGCCTCTGGCGCAATGCCAAGGAACCGTCGGCTGGACGGGCTCGCCCACGGTACCGCGTGGGTTTTGGGTGTCCGACGTCGAATGGAACCTTTGCTTTCCAGGACATCCCGCCGTCGAGGTGCTTCGCGGATGGTTGGGTTGGTGCAGAAGCCAAGATGCGTGCGTTGGCGCGTCCTTCTGGTATCGCATCGCCACCTCATCGCCCCGAAGACCGTTCAATGCACTTACCCCTCAAGTCTCACGCCGGATCTCAGCCCGCCGGTCGCTGTAAAGGCATGCAATCAGAGATGGCGCGTTCTCTCTGATTCGTTGCCAATGCCACCTACCGGCAGCAAGAACAATGAACGAATAGTAAACGAAAGCCCCGCCTCTGTTGACTATGCCCGAATGTCGGCTCAGGATGCCTACCAAGCAGTAGGTAGAGTCCCTCACTTAGGAGCAACTATGAACACCCAGCCGTTTGAAGGTCGCAAGCTTTTGGTCGTTGGCGGCACCAGTGGAATCGGTCTTTCGGTCGCAGAAATGGTCGCAGAGCAGGGAGGTTCGGTCGTGGTGATCGGCAGCCGTGCTGAGAAGGCGGAGGAGGCACGCGGCTCGCTGGCGTCGATCGCTGGGGAGGGCAGGGTCTCCGCGTATGCCGCAGATCTCTCGAAGACCTCGGCCGTTGAGGCGCTGCTGGCCAATCTGAAGGCCGAGCACGCGGACATTGATTTGCTGGTCAACTCGGCAGGGATCTATTACCCGAAGTCGTTCCTGGAGCACTCGGGGGAAGACTATGACAACTTCCTGAGCTTCAACCGGTCGATGTTCTTCATCACGCAGCAAGTAGCAGCAGCTCTGGTGGCCCGTAAGAAGCCAGGTGCCATCGTGAACGTCACCGCGGTCGCTGCTCGCCAGGCCATGAAGACCGTCCCGGCATCGGCGTACTCCATGGCCAAGGTTGGGCTCGACGCGATGACCAAGCATCTGGCGGCTGAACTGGCCGAGCACCAGATCCGCGTGAACTCGGTCAGCCCTGGCATCGTGGAAACCAAGATCTTCGAACGTTTCATCCCCAGCGATCAACTTGGTGGTGCGCTTGAAAGCTTCCACAACGTCCACCCTCTCGGCCGCAACGGATCGCCCCGCGACGTAGCAGAAACCGTGACCTTCCTGCTGTCGGACAAGGCTTCCTGGGTAACCGGCGCTGTGTGGGACGTGGATGGCGGCGTCATGGCTGCGCGCTAAGAACCAACTCAAATCAATCAAATAGGTGAAGCAAATGGAAAAGAAGTGGCTCAATGAACTGTCGGGGGTCATCAAACGTGTCACCCGATTCAACAAGACGAACGCGCCCGTCGCGTCGGCCTTTCACAAGTTGGAAACGGCCACCAGGGAAGGCAATGTCCTCGACGCCAAGACGCACGAGCTGATCTCCTTG
This sequence comes from Stenotrophomonas maltophilia group sp. Smal32, assembly GCF_030237085.1. Taxonomy (NCBI): domain Bacteria; kingdom Pseudomonadati; phylum Pseudomonadota; class Gammaproteobacteria; order Lysobacterales; family Lysobacteraceae; genus Stenotrophomonas; species Stenotrophomonas maltophilia group sp. Smal32. Next base: position 66,817 of record NZ_JASJSI010000008.1, on the reverse strand, counting down.
GCGGTAGCGGTCACCACCCGCTGCGACGGCTGCATTGCCGCCCATGCAGGGGCAGCCAAGCGGGCCGGCGCGACGAAAGAAGAAGTAGCCGCGGCGTTGGGCACGGCTATCGCTTTGAACGCTGGGGCTGCTTACGTCTACTCGTCGCGGGCGTTCGAAGCGTTTGAAGAGCTGGAAGCCTAATCCGCCCGAAACAACCCATCGTGCCGGCCTTGACACTCTACCATGTGGTAGGTAGTCTAGCTTTATAGAAATAACTCTTGGAGACCACGGTATGGCCGTCGGAACACGCGAAGCCTTGGTGCAAACCGGCGAAAGCCTGATGCGCACGAAGGGCTATGCAGCCTTCAGTTATGCGGATCTGGCCGACACGGTGGGCATTCGCAAGGCGAGTATTCACCACCATTTCCCGACCAAGGAAGACCTGGGGACGGCGATCGTGGAAGAGTATGTCGAGCGCGTACGCAATGACTTTGCGGTCATTGAGCGCTCGAATACCACGGCACTGGGGCGGGTGGAGGGCTTTGTAAAGGCCTTTCAGGCCAGCGCCACTGGCGGACTGCTGCCGTTGTGCGGTGCACTGGCGGCGGAAATGTCGGCCCTGCCGGCGGGCCTTCAGCAGCTGACTCATCGCTTCTTTGACATGCAGTTGGATTGGCTGGAGTCCGTATTCAACGCCGGCATTGAGGCAGGTGAGTTTGCCCGTGGATCCGGTGCTCGTCCGAAGGCGCATGCGCTGTTGAGCCTGTTGGAAGGCGCCAGCTTCATTGGATGGGCGACCAAATCCGCCGGCGCGCTCGATGAACGCTTGATCCTGCGAATGATCCAGGAAGCGTAATTTCCGTTTGATCGGCCCTTGCTGAGCCGATGGGCATCAGCAAGCAAAAAACTTGAGTCACATACCTACCTACTACATGGTATGTATTTGTCGAAGGAATGGAGAGTGAGATGAAGTCGGTGAAAGTCGAGGTGTGGGCGGATTTCGTGTGCCCTTGGTGCTGGATCGCAAAACGGCGGTTCGAAAGAGCAGTGGCTGCCGTTTCGGGCCAGGTGAACGTCACTGTGTCTGAGAAGGCTTACCGCTTGGCGCGCGGCGTGGCACCGATGGCGTTCAAGTCAGCGCTCTACCAGAAGTTCGGCGGAACCTCAGGGGCCGAGCGAATGATGGCAGCGGTGCGAGAGCACGGGCTTTCGGAGGGCCTGGACTATCGCTTCGACACCATGCGGTTTGGCGACACGAGCGCAGCGCATGCGCTGGTCAAGAGCATTGCCTCGCCGACCCAGGCCAAGCAGATGAGCGAACGCCTCTACAAAGCGGTCACCACCGACGGGCTGGACATCTTTAACCCCAGTGTGCTGCTGGCGCTGGCTGAAGAACTCGGCATCTCCGAGCTGGAGGTCAACAACACCGCTGCTGCAAATCAGATCGCCCAGGACGAGGCAGATGCCAACCAGGTGGCCAACGGCGTGCCGCTCTTTGTCTTCAACAACAAGGTCTATCTGTCTGGCGCCCAGGAAAGCGCTGTGTTCGAACGTGCATTGCTCGATGCGGCGGTGGATGCGCCGGTATCGATGAACGAATCGGCGGCGGAAAGCTGCGGCATAGACGGCTGCCGCTGACCCTGACGACAACCAACGAATCGGGCCGCTCACCAACTGGACCTGCCCACCGCGCTTCTGGCGCACTACGAGGATCAATCTCATGAACAATCATCTCAACGGCATCGACGTGGCATCCCTGCAGGCGTTTGCTCAGGAAGTTGCAGAGACCACCAATCCGGAAAGGCGCACTGCGCGTTTCAATGTCAAGACCAAGTGGGAGAACCAGACCCGCACGGTGGCGACCGTCCAGCGTTACTCCATGCGTGGCGAGGAGTACCCGCGTCACTTCGAAATCGCGGCAGATGAGCCGTTGGAGTTCCTTGGCCAGAACACTGCACCCAATCCCCAGGAACTCCTGATGGCCGCGCTCAATGCGTGCCTTTCCGTCGGCTACGCCGTCAACGCGGCAGCAATGGGCATTGCGATTGAGCACCTGGAAATTGAAACCGACGGTGCACTGGATCTGCGCGGAGTGCTTGGGTTGGACGAGAACGTCAACCCGGGCTACGACGAGGTCACCTACACGGTGCGCCTGCGCACGAATGGCACCCGCGAGCAGGTGGAAGAACTGCACCGCATCGTGACTCGCACCTCCGCGAACTACGCCAACTTTTCCAAAGCCATTCGCATGGTCCCGACGCTCGAAATCCTGGGCCAGTGACCGGGCGCTTAGTCCACTGATCGACCACGGCCACGACCTGGCTGAAAAAGTTAAAACGAGAAAAATCCCATGAGCAAGCTGTTCACACCCCACAACCTGGCGGGCCTGTCGCTGGCCAACCGTGTCGTCATGGCACCGATGACCCGCACGCGGACTCCAGACCACACCCCGACGGAACTGACCGCGCTCTACTATGCTCAGCGAGCATCGGCGGGCTTGATCATCACCGAAGGCCTGCCGGTCTCCGAAGAAGGTCGTGGTTACCTCTACACGCCGGGCCTCTACACTGACGAACAGACGGCTGGCTGGCGCAAGGTGACCGAAGCTGTTCACGCCAAGGGCGGCAAGATCTTTGCTCAGCTTTGGCACGTGGGTCGCCTGTCGCACGTGTCGCTTCAGCCGGGCAACGCCGCGCCGGTCTCGTCGGGCGAGATCCCGGCGACCACGACCATGGTCTACGCATGGGCTGAACCAGGCAAAGAAGGCCCGGTGCTGCCCAGCAAGCCGCGTGCCCTGAGCACGGCGGAGGTCCAGCGCGTTGTCCAGGACTTCGCTTCCTCGGCACGCCGCGCGATGGCTGCCGGCTTCGATGGCGTGGAGGTGATGGCGGCCAACGCGTTCCTGTTCGACCAGTTCCTGAGCAGCAAGTTGAACACCCGCACCGATCAGTATGGTGGTTCCATCGAGAACCGTCAGCGTCTGCTTCTGGAAACCATCGACGCCATCGCTGCCGAGATTGGTAGTGACAAGGTTGGCGTCCGTGTTTCACCGTTCGGTCGCATCTACGACATGGAAGCCTTCGACGGTGAAGAAGAGACCTGGGCCAGCGTTGCGCATGAACTCAATGAGCGGACCTTGGCCTATGTGCACCTGAACTATCAGACCACGATCTCGGCCGCGGGCACGCCAGAAGGTTTTGGCGCAGCGTTCCGGAAGGCCTACCAGGGCACGCTGATCGGCGCAGGCGGTTTCACGCAAGCCATTGCTGAAGCAGAGCTGGCAAAGGGCGAGCTCGATCTGATCGCCTTTGGTACGCAGTTCATCTCCAATCCCGATCTGGTGGAGCGGATGAAGAACGGCTGGCCGCTGGCAGAACCTGATCGCAGCACGTTCTATGGGGTGATCGGCGCCAAGGGCTACACCGACTACCCGGTCTACGTGACGGAGCTGAACGGCGAAGCGGTCGCCTGAGCCAGCAGTTGAATCAAGGACCTCATCGACAGCAGGCATGGGTGATCGTTCGCTGCGATGCGCGCATCCCCAAAGTCGGTACATGGTCCTTGTTGGCAGAGCATGGAAGGGCTTCTAGAAGCCCTTCCACTTTCGACAGTCTGGAGTGCCAAATAGAGGCCATGCCCGTGAACGGTGTGAGATGAAGCTGGGGCGCTTGAATTTCCCTAACTCCTTTCCAATGGCTTCCAGCCTTCCCTATCATGGCATTGAGCTCCTCTTCCTGATGCCCCGAGCCGAGATTACATAAACAATCGATAGGGGTAGCTGTTTCCAGGAAGGTCCTGGACGTTGGAGATCGTCTTGGCGAGCTTTTGGGAGTAACGGATGCTGACTGGCACCGGGTCGTAGAGTGCATCGTTGTTCCAGTCCATCTTGGTGAGGGCCAGCGTTTCGTGGGCGATCGTTTCCAGTGGTCCGCTGCCCGCGTGACGGGTCAGTACAAGGGGACGGGGGATGCTCTTTCCGCCTTGGTAGTAATCTGATTTGCTTGAAACGTCTGAAACGTTGCCCGCAGCCCAAAGAAGAGCGGACGTGCCAGACCGGGGGACGAAGGTGCCGCGGGGGACTGGGTATCTCGCTGGCTGGGTGCGCGCGGTCCCGCCAGAGGATTTGACCAGCCATACTCCCCGCCAAGTTGGTCTGGAACTGATCTCAATACATTCCACCTCGGGGACAGCGGTCAAGGCGTCGCGAGCACCAAGAACCTCGTCTTCTTTGAACGCATTGCTCTTGTGAATGACCATTCGCCGGGGAAGAATACCCCCATTGCGCTGTTGATAGATCGACAGACTCCGGGCAATAACGGCTCGCATGTCTTCTCGCGACAAGAACGGATTCCTTCGTGCTTCGCGCACGTCCTTGACCGGATCCTTGGCCTCAAACGCCACGAACTGCATGCCGCCCCCGTCCATGTCGAACACCTGCGAGCAGCAGGTGACGAAGTGGGTTTCATCGTTGACCCTCTTCAGCGCGTATGCCAAACCGATGTAGGCAGTATCCGCGGGGACTCCCGCTAGAGGGGCGAGCTTCCAAGGAATGCCGCCAGCTTTGACATAGAGCGCGATCGACAGCCTCCAAGCCAGCTGAGCCTTGTTGGAGAAACTGAAGGTCCGGTCGTTGACCACCTGGGTTGGGATGCCGTGCTTTGCGCCCAATGCCTTGAGGACATCGTGCGCGTCGAACCCGTCGCCGGACGTGTGAGGAAGCCACGCCTCTGGGAGATGGACTAGAACCACGTCAAACTGTTCGTGTCTTATGCTTAGTTGCGAGAGGGCTGCGTCGAAGGCGGCCACCACGCGATGCTGAAGCGGGCCAGATCCTGGAAGATCGTTGATGGAGTCGGGCCAACGGATGTGATTGGCCTTGTCTGAGGAAGCCAAGTCCACACCGAAGACGCTGGCGAAACCGGGAAAATCTGGGGCGTAGCCGCTTCTATCGCTAGCCCCATGTCGCTTTTTCAGCGATGCCATAAGTTCCCCCCGAGTCCAGAACGCACTTGCCGGACCCACTGTGGCGATGCGAACGGTGGGCGTGAACTGGCTGAATGTCTGGGACGAGAAGGGGCCGTAGTGCGCCAGCCCGCGAAGGGGGTGGACGTCTCGACCCCCGGAGTGCTCAGGAGAAAAGGCCAGCTCCGGTTCCGAAAGCAAGGACAGCGGCGGTAGCTGCGAGCGAGAGAAATCTACCATCACTGCCTCCGGTCAAAGTACTTGTCGTGATGTCCAGGACGACTGAAGCCGGTGAGTGGTGAAATGCGGAAAGCCGCATCGACTCCCTCTTGAGCTTCGATTCCGAACGCTTGAAAGGTGATGCCGGGTGGAGAAGTGAGCAAGGTCGCCCACGCGTCGATGATGTTGGCCCAAGGGCCGTTGTACTTGGTTGCCCACCGCTCTCTTCTCCAGTCAGCGGTGGGATCTGGCCGGCGCTGTGACGACCAAGCCAGCGGGTCGCTTTCGGCTGCACTTGAGGGATCAGTCCGCTCGTTGCGCGGCACTTCCACAGCGGTGTATGGGTCAAACCCACACCACCACCGCCCCTCGATCTCTTCCAGCCGAACCGAGATGGCTTCGTTGTAGTTGCGCCCGTGGATCTGTCCGGCGAGCTTTCCGCCATAGGCTTCCTTGAGCTTTGAAAGCTGACTTTCACGACGCTGCCGCTGCTCTTCCGTTTCGCCGTCTCTCGCGCTCGCAACCAGCAGAGAGTGACCGGAGCGCTTGAGTCTGGGAATCAACGGTCGCCGCCGAGCCAACGCGCGCAGAAGGGCGTCGTAGGTGAGTCCTAGCGCCCAGCTGTCTCGGCCGGGGTCCAGCGTCCAGTGCCCGTTTAGCACTGGCTTCAGGCTGTGCAATGACGCGAGGATTTCTGAGTCTTTTCCGAAGGCTGCGAGCTCATTTCCCACCATTGAAACCGCCGCGCGGCACTTACTCGTTTTGAGCATTTCCCGCACCTCAACGATGGAGGACGGGCGGCCCAAGGCTATCCTTCTGGCCGTGAAGGGGAGACTCTCCACCAGCAACGCGGAAAGGCGAAGCACAGGGAACTTCAGAGCTTCCGTTGTACGCACCGGGACAGGCGCTGCGAGCTGTGCGGGCTGGAACGACAGGACATGGTCCAGCAGTGGGGCTGGAAGATTGATTTGATTGAGCAGATCGCCGGCCAACTCATCGAACGTCGCGGACTCGATGATGAAGACATTGACGCCCTTAGAGGCGGCTTTTTCCAAAAGCACCTTCACAGCCGGCAGGAGCTTGGCGCGGGAAGACGCGCACCAATAGAGGCCGCTCGGGAAGGGGTTCTCGTAGGTCAGGGCGGACTCAAGCGCCTCCATGACGGAGGAATCGCGGCCGCTGTAGCCGACTACGACGAGGCCGAAGCGCTTGCAGGCTTCAACCATGGCCCGGCGCAGGTCATGGTCTTGGGAAGCCAGCTCGTTCGTGGTGTTCTTCAGGGATGTTGAACGGTAGTCGCCGTGAAGCTTGGCGATGAGCGGCCAGTCAGACTCATCCAGGCAGCGCGTAGCGAGGTTCGCAGAGTCTAAAGTCGCCACCGTCGGCTTGCCTGCGGTGCCTGGGGGCATTAGCGAAGCCGCTAGCAGGCTGGATTCTTCGATCAGCGGGTCAAAATTGGTCGTAAAGACGCAGGGGGCTTTTGAGGCGCTTATCAGACCGGCCAGCATGCGGTGCCCAAAACAGGGAGTGCCCTTGCTGATGGCGTCAGCGATGTATTGCCGACGATGGGTCTCTTGCGGATATATCGCCTCGAACGCGGCCGCATACTCGGTGGGATCGTTAGGGGGCGGAAGGAGAGGGGTGCGAGAGAAGAACTCTTCAATGCGCTGAACCCATAGTGGATCACTCGGGTCCACGTTTCGCCGGGGGAACCGGGTCTCTTGGCAATAGAGCCTGGCCTTGAAGTCCAGGATCATGTCGTAACCGGTCGGGATGCCCGAGGCCGCAGAAGCGCCGGCACCGAGAAGCCAGGCGTGGAGCTCGGGTCGGAGGGCAAAGGTTGTAGCGAACTTAGATGCAGAAATAACCTGGATGGATTTCGTCATCAGGCAGCTGTTGAGTGACCAAGTGAATGGGACAACTCAATCCTACTACCCCTCGTGTCTCATCTCCTCAGACTCCGAGATTGGAAGCGATTCCAATCAATAAAATGGATAGCGCTTGCTGCAGGGGGGGGGCTTGTTGCGACGGTGTTGCGTTTTAAGCACTGTTTGGCCGTCGATGGGTCAGAGTCGTTGCTGCAGAAGGGTTTGCTTGCATATGATTCCTATGAATCCATCGTGCTTCATCAGCGGGGTGTGTTCGGCGGACTTGTCTTTGGACATGGCACTCGTGGATCAGGGCATCCGGTCGCGCCGGAGGGCGGCGACGGCGGAGCAGGTACAGGGCCGTCCATGGTAACTGCTGGGGCTGGGGGACGCCGCTGCCGATGATGAGCAAAGTACGTGCGGGGCACGCAATCAGGCCGGGATGAGCGTGATCTGCCGGTGGCTGGCGAATATCTCCATGACGATCTCGAAGTAGGTCTGGCCATCGCCCCGTTGCAGGGCCTGCAGCTGGTGGGTGATGGCCTGCGCGTTGAAGTGACCCGGCCCGTCGAGTTTTGCCTGCAGCCAGCGGCGGGTGGCATCGACGCCCAGAGCCGCGCGGCTATGTGCGATGTCGCGCCAGACGAGGGTGACCTGATCGTGGCCAGCCAACGCGCCATAACCGCCATGCAACAGGTCGTCCAGCGCATCCAGGTTCGGCCCGAGCTGCCAGTCCTCGCTTGCCATGAACACGCGGTTGAGTTCGGCATGGAGGCTGCCGATGTCGTGGATCGCACTGCCTTCAATCTGCAGGGTAAGGGGCATGAAAGGATTCCTGGTGTGGAAAATCAAAGATAATCGTTTCGAATATGAATGCGGGTTTAGATAAATTTTTCACGATTTTCCTCGCAGTTGAAGATATTCACGAAGGTATATGCGGAAAAGCTCTTAAAGATTCTCCCGGTCGCGCCGCCACCGATCGTACGGCCATGATCAAGGGAATTGAGATGCTCGCCTTACGCAACCTCCGAGTGGGATCCCGGCTGGGTGCCGGGTTTGGTCTGCTGCTGCTGTTCATCGTGGCCATCGTTGGCCTCGTGCTGTACGGGAATCACCTGAAGTCCGCCCAGTTCGAGAAGGTGGTGGACGTCAACATGGTGAAGATGCGGCTGTTGAACGACATGCTGGATACCAACAACGCGGTGCTGATGCATCGCCGGCTGATGGTGATCAAGCGCGGCGAGGATTTCGACAAGGATTATCAGAAGGCGCAGGAGCTGTCGCAGACCTACGATGGTATCTGGGCCAGGTACATCAAGATTCCACGTGATGCCACCGGCGATACCCTGGTGGCGAAGATCGAGGCGGCGCGCAAGGCTACCGACGCTTCCACCCAGCATCTGCATGAGCGCATGAGGGCCGGCGATTTCGACGGCGCGGCCAAGGAACTGCTGGCCGAACATGGCCTGGCGACGGCCTGGAATGAAGCCATCTCGACCCTGCTGCGGCATCAGGAGGCGCTGACAGCGCGCAGCCGCGAGGAGTACCGCGCGACCGAATTCTGGACCGGCACGTTGTCGATCGTGTTCGGGGTGCTGAGCCTGATACTGGGTTCACTGGCGGCGTGGGCCATCACCCGCAGCCTGACCCGTCCGCTGGCAGGGGCGGTGAAGCTGGCCGACGGTATTGCCGGTGGCCGCCTGGACAGCAGCATCGACGCCTCCGGCAACGACGAGGTGACCCAGCTGCTCCGATCAATGCAGCGCATGCAGGCACAGTTGCAGGCGGTGATGGCGGCGCAGGGCGAGCTGGCCCGCCAGCACGATGCGGGTAGCCTCAGCTACCGCATGGATGAGAGCGCTTTCCCCGGCGACTACGGGCGCATGGTGCACGAGACCAATGCGCTGGTCGGCTCGCACGTGCAGGTGCAGAACCGGCTGATCGAAGTGATGAAGCACTACGCCCGTGGCGACCTGTCGGTGGACATGGATCCGTTGCCGGGCGAGAAGGCGGCGATCACCCAGGCCATGGACGAGACCAAGACCAGCCTGTCGGCGATCAACAGCGAGATCCGCCGGCTGGCGACGGCCGCGGCGGCGGGCGATTTCAGCCTGCGCGGCGATGAAGATCGCTTCGCCTATGATTTCCGCGACATGGTGGCCGGGCTCAATCGCCTGATGCAGACCACCGACGAGAACCTGGTGCAGGTGTCGACGCTGCTGCAGGCGATCTCGCGCGGTGACCTCACCGTGCGCATGCAGGGCGACTTCCACGGCGTGTTCGCCCGCATGCGTGATGACTGCAATGCCACCGTCGATCAGCTCAAGCAGATTGTCGGCCGTATCCAGTCCAGCGCGTCCAGCATCAACCTGGCGGCAGGCGAGATCGCCTCGGGCAACACCGATCTGTCGCGGCGCACCGAGCAGCAAGCGGCGAACCTGGAAGAGACGGCGGCGTCAATGGAGGAACTGACCTCCACCGTGAAGCAGAACGCAGAGCACGCACGCCAGGCCAACCAACTCGCCATCGGTGCGCACGGTGTCGCGTCGCAGGGCGGCGAGGTGGTCGGCCAGGTGGTGACCACCATGTCGGCCATCGAAGCCTCCTCGAAGAAGATCGCCGAGATCATTTCGGTCATTGATGGCATCGCATTCCAGACCAACATTCTGGCGCTTAACGCTGCAGTGGAAGCCGCTCGTGCCGGCGAGCAGGGCAGGGGCTTTGCGGTGGTGGCCAGTGAGGTGCGCACACTGGCGCAGCGCTCGGCCGGCGCGGCCAAGGAGATCAAGGGCCTGATCGAGGATTCGGTCGGCAAGGTCGCCGATGGATCGGCGCTGGTCCGCCAGGCCGGCACCACGATGGGCGAGATCGTGGCGTCGGTGCAGCGCGTCACAGACATCATGGCCGATATCTCAGCCGCATCGCAGGAGCAGAGCTCGGGCATCGAACAGGTCAACCAGGCCGTGGTGCAGATGGACGAGACCACCCAGCAGAATGCCGCGCTGGTGGAAGAGGCCAGCGCCGCAGCGCGTTCCATGGAAGAGCAGGCCAACCTTCTGACCGAAGCGGTGTCGGTGTTCCGCACCGGGGCAGCCGTGGCAGCCGTATCGGTCCCGCGCGCGCTTGCGGCGGTAGCGGCCTCGGTCACGCCGGTGAGACGCCCGGCGGTGCTGTCATCGCGCATCGAGCCGACGTTGGCTGCCAATGCGGGTGGTTGGGAAGAGTTCTAGCAACAGCGCATGCCGGTAGGGAGACGGCGCCCATCGCGATGGCTGATCGCGATGGGCGCAACTTTCTTCCTGAACGCGCGATGGCCGATGAGGCGGCGGACACGCGTATTTCACTTCAGATTGCCAGCCCCGGGAGGAGACTTGCGCCATACCGGACCTCAGGAGATGGCCATGAAGACCTCGACCCGACTGCTTGTGCTGGGCACCCTGCTGGCAGCAACGTCCGTTGCCGGCGCGCAGACCTACGGGCCGCGCGACGAAGGACGCAAGTTCAACGATGGCAGCCGAGTGGTCTGCAAGAACGTGGAAGTGCAGCGCAACTCGCGCGATCCCAACCGTATCGCCGGTACCGCTACCGGCGCGGTGATTGGTGGTCTGCTGGGCAACCAGGTGGGCGGTGGCAATGGCAAGAAGCTGGCCACCGTGGCCGGTGCCGTAGCTGGCGGCGCGGCCGGCCGCCAGATCCAGGGCAACAGCCAGCAGAAGAACGGCGACCGCGTGGTCGAACGCCGCTGCGAACGCGTCTACCGCTGATCGGTTACAGCCAGACCTCGTTTCCCCTTCCACACCGCAGTACGTATTCCCCGAACGCCGGCCCCGTGCCGGCGTTCGGCGTTGAGCGGCCCCGTATCGCGGAGCGCAGCCCGGTGTCTATACTGCGCGGACTTCAACGGATGAACGCCCAGTGAACGAATCACCCCTGGCTGAGTCGCGCGCGCCGGCTGTCGAGGTCGATCCAGCACCGGAAGCTGCAGCGCGCTTCGGCCGACTGCGTGAGCGTACCGACGAGCTCGAACTGTTCATCTCTGGCCTGCTGGCGTTCGCACTGTTGGCGGTACCAGGCTACCTGTTCGATGCGTGGGCACGCAGCAGCCTGCACACGGAAGGCATGTACTTCCAGGTTCTGTGGTTTGGTTTCAGCATCAGCGTGGGCATGTGTTACGTGCTGGCGGTAGCGCTGATCGCGCACCTGACCGTGCGCGGCTACTGGATAGGCCTGATCGGGCTGAAATCGCACTTCCCCAAGGGCATCGACTGGGAACGGCTGCCGCAGATGGGCCCGGTATCCCGCGCCTTCCTCAAGGCCCGCGACGGCGGCCTGGACGGCAGCATCGAACGCGCTGATCGTTTGGCCACCATGCTCTTTTCCACCACGCTGCTGGCGGTGCAGACGCTGGCCGGCACCCTGGTGATGGCCGTGCTGACGTTGTGCGTGGCGATGGCGATCAGTGCGCTTGCCGGCGGTTCCGACCGTGTGGCCATGATCGTGGTCGGTACCGTGCTGGCCAGCCTGCTTGTGCTCGCACTGGTTCCTGCACTGCTGGAGCGTGTCATTGCGCGCCGGCAGCGGCGCGACCAGGCCTATCACGGCCTGCAGCGGTGGCTGCAACGCTTCCTGGCGGGCCTGCAACGGATTCCCCTGCTGCGCCTGATGCAGACCATGCAGCTGACCCTGCAGAGCAACCTGCGCTCGCGTTCGTTCATGGCGGTCTATCTGCTGGCGGTGATGGTGGCCATGGTGCTGGGCGCGGTGCAGGTGCTGGGCTCGGTGAAGTTCTCGCTGTTCAACCGCTACCAGGTGATGACCGACGAGGCCGTCGAACACGGCATGTTGAGCGCGCACTACGAATCGATGCGTTCGGCGCACGATCAGCTGCTGCCGTATCCGATGATCCCTTCGGACACGATCAGTGGTTCACGCCTGCGTGTGTTCATTCCACACCGCCCCCAGCGCGACAACCCGCTGGCGCGCCAGCACTGCACTGCCTCGCCCGCCGCACGCGATGAAGCGACCGGCGCAAAGGCCGCCAGCGCAGCGGTGGAGTGCCTGTCGCGGTTGTGGCGGGTGCAGCTGGATGGCACGCCGGTTGACCTGCACGACTTCATGCCGATGGAGCGCCGCGATCTCGACATGCGTGGCCTGGTGGGCTATCTGCCCATGGCGACGCTGGCACCCGGACGCCATGACCTGAGCCTCGTCTGGAATGCCGAAGGGGGCGAACGCGGCCCGGAGCGACGCCGCGAGTACCGCATTCCGTTCTGGTACGCGCCCGACCCCTGAATAGGGGACGGAGGGGATCAAGTCGCAATCCCTCAACCTTGCCGTTTACGACTTAATCCCCTCCGTCCCCGTTGGGGCGAGGAGGCGCCAGGCGGCGAGGCTGCCGTAGAGCAGCAGCAGGACGGTGAGGGTGATCAGTTCGTGGCTGACGTCGGCCAGGCGGGCGTCCATCTGGTTCAGGCGCACCATCAGGTTGATGCCCGAGGTGGTCGGCAGCAGCTGTGCCAGCCAGACCAGCGGTTGCGGCGTCATCACCGCCGGCCATGACAGGTTGGCCAGGAAGAACAGCGGGATCGAGGTGGCGATGATGTACTGGAAGGCGCGCTCGCGGGTGCGGAAGAAGCTGCCGACGAACAGGCCGAAGGTCACCGTCGCCGCAATGAACAGCGTGCCACCCAGCAGCTGGCCCAGCGGGTTGCCACCGCGTGGATAGTCCTGCACCCAGGCAGTGAAACCGGCATACCAGAACAGGCCGAACAGGCCGATCAGGCCGAAGCCCAATGCCATGCCCGCCAGCGTCGGCAGGTCGAAGCGCAGGCGCCGGCCGAGTGCAAGGCGGCGGCCGCCGAGCAGGACGCCGATGCCCATCAGCAGCGTCTGGTGCACGATCAGTTCGGCCACGCCGGGTACGATGGCGCTGCCATAGCCTTCTTGCGTGTTGTACAGCGGGCGCTGCACAAGCGTGACCGGCGGTGCCTGCGGTGGACCCATGAAGGCGGCCTGGCCGACCACGGCATCACGCCCGAACGCACCCAGCGCATCAGCTACGCTGCCCAGCACCCAGCTGGCGCGGCCCAGGTAGGCACCGTTGCCAAGCAATACCAGCTTGGCCGGATGGCCGCGCAGGATGTCGCGCTCCAGGTTGGCCGGGATCACGACGATGCCTTCGGCATGGCCGGCTTCGAGCTGCCGGCGTGCGCTGTCGACGTCCGCCGGTTGCCCGACCACGCGCGCGACGCGCAGTGCGTCGAGCTTGCGCAGCAGCTCGCGGCTGGTCGCGCTGTGGTCTTCGTCTACCACCAGCACCGGCAGGTTGCCGGCCACCTGGTGCCGGTAGGCGGCTGGATAGAAGAACGAGTACAGGATCACCGCACCGACCATCACCACGATCGCGTAGCGGTCGCAGAGCACCGCCATCAGGGTCTGCCGCAGGCTGCGCCAGAGTGTGCTCATGCGTCCGTCCCCGCAGGCTGCGCGGCTTCGGGCGTGCGCGCGAAGGCGATCAGGCGCAGGCCGCCGATGCCACCGGCCACCGCCGTCATCAACAACAGCGTGGCCAGCGGCCATGCCGAAACCTGCAGCGGCGAACCGATGAACTGCTGCTGGGTCTGCAGCTTGATGTAGGCGCTGAGTGGCAGCAGTTGATGCCAGATGCGGGTGAACAGGGGGCCATCCAGCACCGGGAAGGTGGCGCTGGAGAATGCCAGCGCGGTGCCGATGCTGAGGCCGACCGCCGACAGCGCGGTACCCATGTCGCGGGTCACGCCGACGAAGAACAATGCGTAGGCGGCGGTGGCCAGGTAGAACAACGGTTGCGCGAGCACCAGCAGAAGTACGCTGCCGGCCACGCCATCACCGCGCAGCCAGGCGAGGTAGCCGATGCCGAGCGCGCCATACAGCGAGAACAACAGGATGTACGGCGCGACCTTGCCGGCAATCGCAGCCCACGCCGTGCGGTCCAGCCAGGCGGGCAGGGTGCCGTCGCGGATCTCGCGGCCGATGCTGCCAGCCACGGCAAGCGCCAGCACCAGCGACAAGACTGCCGGGAAGATCAGCGGCAGCAGGAACAATTCGTAGCTGCGCGCCGGGTTGTAGAGGATGTCCGACTGCACCGCGATCGGTGCCGCACGCAGCTTGCCCGGACCGACCTGCAGGCCGATGCGCTCGCGCAGCAGGCGCGCGTTCCAGGCCGATACCGCATCGCCGATATCGCGCGCCGCAGATTGGCCGGTGGTCATGTAGGTGGCGTTGTAATAGGCGAACACCGTGCCCTGTCGCCCACGCAGCGCCTGCCGGGTGACATCGCGCGGCACCAGCACGATGGCGAACACGTCCAGCCTGCGCAGCTGCGAACGGGCGTCTTCCAGGTCCACCGGCTGGCTGGCGATGCGCACGCCGGGGCTGGCATCGAGCATGCGCAGCAGCAGGCGGCTGTCACTGCTGTGGTCGAGGTCGACCACGGCGATCGGGATGTCGCGCATCACTGAAGGCGTGAACATCCACGCCATCACCGCAAGCATCAGCAGCGGCAGCACGGTGACCAGCAGCAGGTCAGCGCGGTTGCCGCGCAGTGACTGCAGCTCGCGCCGCCAGCTGGCGGCGAAGCCGCCGCGGCCCGGGCTCAGTGCTGGGCCCATGCGAACAGCACGCTCATGCCGGGGCGGAAGCCCTCGATGCGGCGTACCGGGCGCACCCGCACCTCGAAACTGCGGACGTCGTAGCCGGACGACTGGCGGGTGGTACGCCAGGTCGCATAGTCGCCGGCAGGGTTGATGAAGTAGACCTCGAACTCGCCGTCCAGGCCGAGTGCCGGCACGTTGCCCTGCAGCTTGCTGCCGACCTTCAGGCCCTGCATCTGTGATTCGCGCAGGTTCATCGCCACCCACATGCGATCGATGTCGACCAGGGTGAATACCGGGTAGCCGGCCGGCACCAGTTCGCCCGGGTCGGCCATGCGCTTGTTGATCTCGCCCGCCACCGGCGCGCGTCCTTCGACTTCGGCACGGGCGGCGTTGACTTCGGCCACCGCGCCCTGCGCCTGCTGCACCTGGCCCTGCGCGGCACGCTTGTCTTGCTCGCGTGCGCCGGCCAACGCCATGTCGTACTGCGCGCGTGCGGCACGCGCCAGTTCGCGCGAGCTGGTGGCCTGGGCCTGCGCTTCATCGCGCTTCTGCCGGGTCATCACCCCTTCGTTGAACAGGTTCTGCACGCGCTGGTAGGTGGCCTCGGCCAGCGTCGCACCGGCTTCTGCGCGCTTCCAGTTCGCTTCGGCGGCGCGGATGTCTTCGCTGCGCGCGCCCTCGTCGGCCTTGTCGGCCACTGCCTGTGCGGCGGCCAAAGCGCCGTGCGCCTGCTGTTCCTTGGCGGCCACTTCGGGGCTGTCGAGCAGGAACAGCACCTGCCCGGCCTGCACGCGGTCGCCCTCGCGCACCTTCAGTTCGGCCACGCGCGCGGTGATCTTGGCGGCCACGTTGATGGTGTCCGCATCGGCCATGCCCTGGATCTGATCGGCCGGGCTGCGCCAGGCCAGCCACAGGCCGAGCACCACTGCGACCAGCAGGACCACCAGCAGGATCGGTCCCAGCCGTCGCTTGCCCGGGGGCGTTTTCGCTTCGTCGTGCAGCACATCACTCATGGTCGATCACCTCGTCCGCACGGCGCCGGTATTCTTCAAAACGGTCCATCTGTCCACTGACCTCCAGCAACTGTGCCAGCGCAATATCGTATTGGTAGGCGGCCTGCGCGCGCTCGACACGGGCACCGCCCAGGCCGAGCCGTGCGTCGATTACATCAAGCGAAGTAGCCTGGCCCTCGCGGAACGCCAGCTCCTGCAGGCGCAGGTTTTCCTGTGCCTGGGCGATGCTGCTGTCGAGCAGCACGTACTGCTGGCGCGCAGTCTCCAGTTCATTCCAGGCCTTGCGCACGCCTAGTGCGACCTGGTTCTCGGCTTCGCGCAGGCCGGCTTCGGCCTGCTCCTGCTGCGCGCGCGCGGCGCTGATCTGCGCCGGCCGAGAGTTCGGCGACAGGAAGGTGTACTTCAGGCCGATGCCGAACGCCCAGTCCGGATCGGTCAGCATCTCGTCGCGGCGGCGGAAGTCGTATTGGCCGAAGGCGAAGATCTGCGGCTTCAGCTTGGCCTGCTGTACACGTACGCCTTGTTCGGCCTGCGCCACCATCGCTCGCAGGCGCGCGATCTGCGGCTGGCGCGCCTGCGCCGTGCGCTCGAAGCTGGTCACGGGTTCCAGCGGCACGCGCTGCACGAACAGCGGCGACACCGGCTGCACCTCGCCGCCACTGCGCAGCAGCGTGGCCAGCGCGGCCTTCAGCGTGGCCAGGTCGTTCACCGTCTTCTGGTACTCGCGCTCGGCCTTGTCACGGGCCACGGTGGCCTGCAGGCGCTGGGCACGGGTGGCGAAGCCCTCGCGTTCCAGCTTTTCTGCGTCTGACAGGTGGCGATTCAAGCCATCGCGCACATCACGGCGTACGTCCACCGCCTGCTCGGCAAGGCGCTGGCCGAAATAGGCCTGTGCCAGCTGCACGGTCAGCGATTGGCGCTGTGCCTCGCGCTCGGCACTGGCCTGTTCGTGGGCCGCGCTCGCGGCACGTTGAGCGGCCGGAATCACGCCGCCGGTGTACAGCGGCAGCACCGCGGTGACGACGGGACGGGTACGCCAGTCGCGCTCGGTGAACGACAGTGGTGAATCGATGCCGAAGGCTTCAGCCACGGGGGCCAGCGAGCCCAGTGGCAGGGTGAGGGTCTTCTGGAACTGCAGGCGGCGCACTTCACCGGTGATCTCCGGCAGGCGCAGCAGGCGGGTGGCGTCCTGCAGGTCCTGCTTGTTGCGTACCGCTGCATCAGCGGCTGCCAGTGCATCGGAGACCTGCTCCAGGCGTTGCCGCGCCTGTTCCCAGTCCAATGCAGGTGCGTCGTTGTTGTTCTGCGCGGACGCAGCAATTGGCAGGCAGGTCGCCAGCGCCAGCGCCAGCGCCAGCGCGGCATTCGCCCGGTGCATCCTTGTACGTCGGCCGATCACGCCCATGCCGTCCCAGTGGTAAAGAAGTGCGCAAACGGTAGTGCGCGCGGCGTGAAGCCCGGGTCTGCGATCATCGGATTGTCCTCAACGAAGGATGGCGCTGGCCGCAGTGCGCAGCGCCTGGGTGATGTGCTGCAGCGTACTTGAGCGCACGGCGGCATGCTGCCAGTACAGCGGCACATCGAGCCAGCGGCGGGGTTCCAGTACCACCACCCGGCCGGCGCGCACGGCGGACGCGACCAGGGTTTCCGGGGCCATGCCCCAGCCGAGTCCGCACGCAGCGGCTTCGACGAAACCGGTGGAGGAGGGCAGGTAGTGTAGCGGCGGCTGCAGGCGGGCGCGGGTCAGCCGTCGCACGAAGCGCCATTGCAGTTCATCTTTGCGGTTGAACACCAGCATCGGTGCGTGCGCCAGGGTTGCGGCCTGCATGCCATCGCTGAAGTACCGGCGGGCGAAGCCGGGCGAAGCAATTGCCTGGTAGCGCATGGCGCCCAGCGGGTGCACGTTGCAGCCCTTCACCGGTCGGCCTTCGGCCGTGACCGCACCCAGCACGCTGCCATCGCGCAGCAGTTGCAGGGTATGGTCCTGGTCGTCCATGCGCAGGTCGAACAGGTAGCCATGGCGCTGGTGGAGGTCGGCGACGGCCGGCACGAACCATGTATCAAGCGAGTCATCGTTGACCGCCAGAGGGATTGGCATGCGTCCGGTGTCGCTGCCGCGTTCGGGCAGCAGCTCGGCCAGGGCCTCGGCTTCCAGGGCCTGCATCGGTCGCACGCGGCGCAGCAGCGCCTCACCGGCGGCGGTAGGCCGGCACGGGGCCTGGCGCACCAGCAGCACTTGGCCGAGCCGGTCTTCCAGTGCCCTGATCCGTTGCGACAGTGCCGACGGGCTGATCGACAGGCGGCGTGCCGCAGCCTCGAAGCTTCCTTCTTCCAGCACGGCTGCGAATGCGGACAGTTGCGGATGTACCAGGTCCACGCCGGCGCCTCTTCAGTTTTTCTGTACAGGATAAAGAAAAACAAGATTGCCTGAAGGTGGCCATCGGCCGCACCCTGCGCATCCTCCTGCTGCCTGGCCCGTTCTTGATGTGGATCACCGCTTTCGCTGCCGGCCTGTTCGCAGGCGCCGGTCTCATCATCGCCATCGGTGCGCAGAACGCCTTCGTGCTGCGCCAAGGCCTTCAGCAGCGGCATGTGGGCAGGGTGGTGCTGGCCTGCGCCGGCGCGGATATCGCGTTGATCCTGGCCGGCGTGGGCGGCATGGGCGCACTGGTGCTGCAGTGGCCGCTGCTGCTGCAGGTGCTGCGCTTCGGTGGCGCGGCGTTCCTGCTCTGGTATGGCGTGCAGGCCGGGCTGCGCGCGTGGCGCGGTGGCAGCGTACTGGCCGCCGCCGAGGCGCAGGCCGGCAGTGCGCGCCAGGTGCTGCTGACCTGCCTGGCCTTCACCCTGCTCAATCCGCACGTCTACCTGGATACCGTGGTGCTGCTGGGCAGCCTGTCCACGCGCTATCCGGGTGACCTGCGCTGGGCCTTCGGCGCCGGGGCGTGCCTGGCCAGCGTGGCCTGGTTCTGCGCGCTGGGCTATGGCGCGCGACTGTTGCAGCCGGTGTTCCGCAGGCCAGGTGCCTGGCGGGTGCTGGATGCCGCCGTGGCGGCCTTCATGTTCTGCCTGGCGACACTGTTGCTGGTGCGCCCGCTCTAGGCCGCGTCCACCGCGCACAGAGGCGCTTCGCCGGGGCGCAGGGTCAGCACGCGCACGCCGTTGCGGGTTACCGCCACCGTGTGCTCGAACTGCGCCGACAGCTTGCCGTCGCGGGTGTAGACCGGCCACTCGTCCGGCTGCTGGCGGATCGCCGGCTTGCCCTGGTTGAGCATCGGTTCGATGGTGAACACCATGCCGTCTTCCAGCACCATGCCAGTGTTGGGATGGCCGTAATGCAGGATCTGTGGTTCCTCGTGCATTTCCTGACCAATGCCGTGCCCGCAGTATTCTTTCACCACGCTGTAGCCGTGGCTGCGCGCGTGGCGGGCGATGGCGTGGCCGATGTCGCCCAGCCGCGCGCCGGGGCGCACCGCGGCGATGCCTTCCCACATCGCCTGGTAGGTGGTCTGTACCAGCCGGCGTGCGGCGTAGTCGACCTCGCCGACCAGGTAGGTGGTACTGGAATCAGCGATGTAGCCGTTCTTTTCCAGGGTGATGTCGAGGTTGACGATCTGGCCGTTGCGCAGCACGTCGGTGGTGCTGGGCACGCCGTGGCAGATGACGTTGTCGATCGAGGTGTTGAGCACGTACGGGAAGCCGTACTGGCCCTTGCTGGCCGGCCGCGCCTGCAGCTCGTCGACGATCATGCGCTCGACGAAGTCGTTGATCTGCATCGTGCTGCGGCCCTGCAGCGGCAACCGGTCGAGTGCGGCGAACACCTGCGCCAGCAGGCGCCCGGATTCGGCCATCAGCTCAACTTCTTCCGGCCGTTTGATGATGCCCATGGACTCAGGCCTGACCTGGCGCCAGCAGCGGCGGCTGCACCCCGGCCGCGCGCAGTTCGCTGGCGACGATGTCCTGGAAACTCAGCGTCGGGTTCATTTCGCACAGCATGCCGACCCGGATCCAGAAGTTGGCCTGGGCGTTGATCGAGCGGCTGGAGACGGTGCAGGCACGGCGCAGCTGGTCGTGCAGGGTGTCATCGATGTTGACGATGCCCATGGGCGGTCCTCGAGGAGTGGATATACGAAGCGTATATGTTTCGTATATTCATCTCAAGCTCGCGTCGTTCAGTCCACGTGGGTGGCGAAGCGCAGCCGGTTGCCGTCAGGGTCGCGCAGCAGCATCTCGCGGCTGCCCCATTCGGTGTCATGCGGCGGCTGTTCGATCGGCACGCCGGCCGCGCTGAAGGCGCGGTACAGGGCGTCGACATCCTCGACGATGAAGTACACCGCGCCGCCCACCTCGCAGTCGCCGCTGTGTTCGGTGAGGAAGATCGTCTGGCCATCGCGGGTGAGCTGGGCGAACAGCGGGAAGCCGGGCTCGAAGCGGTGTTCCCAGTCGACCACGAAGCCCAGCCCCTGCACGTAGAACGGCAGGGTGGTGTCGGCGTGGCGCATGCGCAGCTGCGGGATGACGGTCTGGGGCATGGCGGCGGCTCCGAGGTGGGAACCCAGTGTAGAGCCGAGCCATGCTCGGCTGCTGCTCGCGGTCCCCTCAGTGGAGCATGGCTCGACTCTACAGAAGGCGCCAGCCGAGCGTGGGCTCGGCTCTACCGGCTCTGGTAGTTGCCAACCT
This sequence comes from Stenotrophomonas maltophilia group sp. Smal32, assembly GCF_030237085.1. Lineage (NCBI taxonomy): Bacteria > Pseudomonadati > Pseudomonadota > Gammaproteobacteria > Lysobacterales > Lysobacteraceae > Stenotrophomonas > Stenotrophomonas maltophilia group sp. Smal32. Next base: position 46,462 of record NZ_JASJSI010000008.1, on the reverse strand, counting down.
TGGTTGGCATTGCCGGCCAGCGGTCAGCAGGCCATCGGGACCGAAGCCATCGCGGCCAGCAGTTCGCGGTTCACCTGCTGGTGACGCGCCTGCCAGGCGGGAAGATCGTCGGCGCTGATGTCCGGCTGGCCATCCAGCGACGACAGCCAGCGCTTGAAGCGGCTCTGGTAGTTGGCCAGCGAGACTTCGCCGGTAATGTCACTGCCAACCAGGCCGCCGGCGCGCAGTGCCTCGATCACCACCAGCGCGTCCTCCAGCTGGAAACGGCCCTGGTCCCAGTTGCTGCGCGCGACGTCCTCGGCGAACACGTCCTTGTCGATCGACAGGTAGGTGGGTTGTGGCGACTTGGCCTGTTCGGCAGCGAACGCAGCCACCAGCGCTTCGGGGTGCTCGAAGCGGCGGAACGCATGGCCCATGCCGAGGCGATGGCCCCAGCCCACACCCACGTCCATGCACCAGTAGGTCAGGCGACCGCCCATCAGCGGGCGCCAGTGGTTCTCCCAGGCATGGCAGAGGCCGATGTCGCTGGAGGTGATGCCGAGCACATGGATGTGCGAGATCTGCGGCAGCTTGCTGGCGGCGTTCACCCACGAACCGCAGTGCATGCCGAACGGAAACCGCATGTTGTCCGGATGGTTGTCCAGCACCACCAGCTGGAACGGCGTCTGTGCACGCATGCGACGCAGCAGCGGCAGGCTGAGGTGATGGAAGTCACCACTGCCGAGCATCACTGTGCCGAGCTGGGCCGGCAGCGGCGCAAGCACCTCGGTGCTGAAGCGATCCAGGGTGCCGTTGCTGCAGGCAAATCGCAGCGGGTCGTGCCACTGCGGCAGCGCCAGGGTCTGCGCCTGGGCCAGTGGCAGCACGCCACCGTCCAGGTTGAGGATCAGCGGGGAACGCAACGGCATCGCTCAACCGCCTCCATCAGGTTCGCCCTGCAGATGCGGGGCCAGCCTGCGCAATGCGGCGCGCAGCAGCGGTGAGCGGGCGTGGATCGCGTGCCGGGTGGAGGTGAAGCTGGCCCCCAGCTCGGCCTTGATCCGCGAGTCGGTCCAGCCGGCCACGTAGTGGCTCAGGCCGTGCTGCAGGGCGTACTCGAGGTTGTGCATCCAGCTGACCGCGTACAGGTTGTGCTCGCGCGACTGCGGGTACGCCAGGCCGATGTACTTGTCCACCAGCTTGCCGGCATGCACGTAGCACAGGTTCCAGCCGATCAGCTGGCCCTCGTGGCGGTACAGGAACATCCGGCCCTGCCCCTGGCTGTCGGCCAGCAGGTGCTGCAGGTAGGGCAGGTCGAGCTGGTCGAAGTGCACCGCGCTCTGCGCATACACGCCCAGGTACAGCGCATGCAGTTCGGCCTGCAGCCGTGGGTCGGCCAGGGCCGGATCACCGGTGGCGATGCAGTCGATCTGCAGGTCGTCGCGCGAGCGCAGCTTGCGCCGGATGTTCTTGCGGCGCGAGGACGACAGGCGGCCGAGATAGCCGTCGATCGAATCGAAATCGATCGCCACCCAGGCCAGCGGCATGCCTTCCAGTTCAACGAAGCCGCGTGCCAGCAATGCCTGCAGGAAGGCGGCGCTGTGCGCATTGGCCGCGTCGTCCAGCAGCGGTGAATCGATGGCCAGGTCCTTGACCACCAGCAGCCGGGTATCGCCGATCGCGTGACGCGTCACGTCCTCGGCCAGCGCCTCCGGCGCGACGTGTGCCGGCAGCGGGGTGTACTCGGTGCTGGTGGCACCGACGAAGCGGGTCTTCCAGGTGATCCACGGCCGCCACAGGCGCGACAGCGGCAGGCCGAGCAGCTTGCTGCGCAGCGCGTCGTCCATCGTGGTGGTCAGGTCGAGCGGTGCACGGAAGGTCGGCAGGCCGCTGGGAAGGCGGCCTGCCTCGAATCCGAGCGGCGGGTGGGCCAGGAAGCCCTCCAGCAGCGCGGCCGGTTCCAGCGCGGTGCTGGACGCACGTGACGTCATTTCCATCGGCACGGGAACCGGCAGCGCATCCGGCCTCAGCCCTTGGCCTTGGTCAGCGCCTGGTCGAGCAGGGTGATCGCCAGGTCGATCTCTTCGTAGCTGATGTCCAGCGACGGCGCGAAGGTGATCACGTTCTTGTACCAGCCACCCACGTCGAGCACGAGGCCCATGCGCTTGCCGTCATGCAGCAGGTCGCCGGCCAGGCCGATGTCGACCATGCGGTCCAGCAGTTCCTTGTTCGGCGTGTAGCCGTCGGCCTGGCAGATTTCCGCGCGCAGGGCCAGGCCCAGGCCGTCGACGTCGCCGATTTCCGGGTGACGCTTCTGCAGGCCACGCAGGCCGTCGAGGAAGTACGCGCCCTTTTCCGGCACGGTGCGCTCGTAATCCATTTCCTTGCCCAGCTTCAGCACTTCCAGGCCCAGGCGGGTGCCCAGCGGGTTGGAGTTGAAGGTGGAATGGGTGGAGCCCGGCGGGAATACGGTCGGGTTGATCAGCTCTTCGCGTGCCCACAGGCCCGACAGCGGGTTCAGGCCGTTGGTCAGCGCCTTGCCGAACACCAGCACGTCCGGGGTCACGCCGAAGTGCTCGATCGACCACAGCTTGCCGGTGCGCCAGAAGCCCATCTGGATTTCATCGACCACCATCAGGATGCCGTACTTGTCCAGCACGCGCTTGAGGCCGGTGAAGAAGTTGCGCGGCGGGATGACGTAGCCGCCGGTACCCTGGATCGGCTCGACGTAGAACGCGGCGTACTCGGCCTGGCCGACCTTGGGATCCCACACGCCGTTGTACTCGCTTTCGAACAGGCGCTCGAACTGCCACACGCAGTGGTCGGAGTACTCGTCCGGGGTCATGCCCTTCGGGCGGCGGAAGGGATACGGGAACGGGATGAACATCGCGCGCTCGCCGAAGTGACCGTAGCGGCGGCGGTAGCGGTAGCTGGAGGTGATCGACGAGGCACCCAGGGTACGGCCGTGGTAGCCGCCTTCGAAGGCGAACATCAGGCTCTTTCCGCCGCGCGCGTTGCGCACGATCTTCAGCGAATCCTCGATGGCCTGTGCACCGCCGACGTTGAAGTGCACGCGGCCATCGAGGCCGAACTTCTCGTGCATGTCCACGGCAATGGTCTTGGCCAGCTGCACGCGGGTCGGGTGCAGGTACTGGCTGGCGACCTGCGGCAGGGTGTCGATCTGGTCCTTCAGCGCGTCGTTCAGGCGCTTGTTGCTGTAGCCGAAGTTGCAGGCCGAGTACCACATCTGCAGGTCGAGGTAGGGCACGCCCGCACCGTCGAACATATAGCTGCCTTCGCCACGCTGGAAGATCTTCGGCGGGTCGACGTAGTGGACGGTGTCGCCGAAGGAGCTGTAGCGGGCTTCGTCGGCCAGCAGCTGCGCATCGGAGGCAGCGGCGTCGGCGTTCTTGTCAAAAATGTTCATGCAGTTCGGTTCCGTGAAGGACGTTCGAAAAGGGGGCAACGGGGGAGCGTGGCTGGAAGGGAGTGCTCAGGCGGTGGCCAGCAGCAGGGGCAGTACGTCGGGCTGCGGGCTGGCGTCGATGCGACGTGGCTGCAGCAGGCTGCCATCGAGCAGGCGCGGCAACAGCGCGATTGCATCGTGGAAGGTGTCGATGGCGGCATGCTCGATGCCGGCATTCGTGCAATGGGTGATCAGGCGGCGCTTGGCGAACACGAAGTCGGCTTCTTCGGACACGCAGAAATCCGAGCTGCCGTCGCCGATCATCAGCACGCGCGGTGCTTCGTTGGCACGTGCCTGCGCGGCGCAGGTGCACTTGCAGGTGCCGCTGCGGCAGCCCTCGGCCTGGTAGGGTGATTCCAGTTCCCAGTGGTCTTCGCACCAGCGCAGGTGGTTGGCCACCACCGGCAGCCGCGACAGGCCATGGTTGGCGAGGATGCGGTGGATCGCATAGTCCAGGCCGTCGCTGACGATGCGCAGCGGCAGGCCCAGCTGCTCGGCGCGGGCGACGAAGGCGACGAAGCCCGGGTCGATCTGCACCTGGTCCAGGTGCGCATCAAGCGTGGCCGGGTCCAGCTTCAGCAGCCGCACCTGGCCCTGCATGCATTCGCGCGAACCGATCTTTCCGGCCTTCCACTGGTCTTCCAGCGCCTGCCAGCCCGGCTGGCCGTACTTCTCCAGCAGCGAGTCGATGACATCTTCGAGGCTGATGGTGCCGTCGAAGTCACACAGGATGCTCCAGTGCATGGGCAGGTCCGTCGATGAAAGAAGCGACCGGCACGATGCCGGGGCAGACTCAATGTAGGCAGGCCGCCTTTCTCGTTCCTTTCCTGTTGAAAGGCTTCATCGACGGACTGGGAAAACGTTCAGGAAGGTGCATGGATGAATGCGCGGAGCGCAGGCCACGCATGCACGTGCGGGTCAGGCGCGGGCCAGGACCTGCAGTATTTCGGCCGTCTCTTCACGGGTCTGCCAGGCGCTGTTGCCAAGGGTCAGCATGCGTGCGGCGAAGTCGCGTGCGTTGGGCACTTCGGCGGCCGGCACGATGCCGCGCAGGTACGCGTAGTCGGGCAGGGCATGGATGAACATGCGGCTGGCGCCGAGTCCGCGTGGCCACAGGTCTTCCAGTACGGCATCGCGGGCCCGCTGGCTGGGCAGCAGCAGCATCAGCATCGGCCAGGTTCCGCCGGTACCGGCCAGCCCATCGACCACTTCCACCGCCGGCAGCTGTGCCAGCTGCACGCGCAGTTGCAATGCACGCAGGCGACCTGCCTGCAGGAATGCAGGCAACCGCCGCGCGGCATGGGCTCCGATGTTCTGCCGCCACTGGCTGACCCGGTGCTGCGGAATCTCCAGCGGGAAAATGTCACCGACCGCTTCTTCCAGGTCGCCACGCTGCAGCGCACTGCGCAGTGGATTTCCATACACCATCGATAGGAGCGATGGCCGATAGCAGGCGGCCAGGCCGAGCAGCTGCACGCTGCGCAGCAGTTCCCAGCGCAGGCTGGAATGCACCTGTTCGGCGGCATGTGCGGCCAGCGCGGCACGCAGCTCGTCATCGCGGCTGACCAGCAGGCCGCCTTCGTGCAGGCTCAGGCCCTTGCCGGCGGCCATGCTGAAGAATCCGATATCACCGCGCAAGCCGACACTGGTGTTGCCGACGCGTGCACCGAGCGCCTGCGCGGCATCTTCGATCACCCACGCGCCAGCGCCGCGTGCAACCTCGCAGGCCAGCTCGACATCGGCGATGCGCCCGCCCAGGTGGGTGGGCAGGATCGCCAGCGTGCGTGCATCGGCCAGGCGGCTGAGCTGGCCAGGATCGAAATCGAAGTGGCCGGGGCGGGTGTCGCACAGCTGCACGCGCAGGCCCAGGCTGTGCACCGCGATCGGCACAAGCGGGCAGGTGTAGCCCGGCAGGATCACGGTGTCGCGCTTGGGCGCGCGTCTGCGCAGCGTGCGCAGGGCGATCAGCAGCGCGTGCGTGCCGGAACAGGTCAACTGCAGCGGCGGTGTGCCGAGCTGGCTGGCCAGGATCGCGCGAAGGTCGCCACCGCCGGGGAGGAAGTCGCTGGCCTGCATGGGCAGGCCGGCGGTGGGCGGCAGCTCGCGCGCGAACAGGCTCATCGCAACGCGCTCATGCGGTACTTTCGGCAGGGCTATGCGGATCGTCCGCTTCGGCACGGCCCAGGCAGACGATGCCGGCCACGATCAGGACCGCACCGACCAGGTGATGCAGGGTCAGCGGTTCGTTCAACAGCCAGGCCGACAGCAGCAGCACGCTGATCACTTCCAGGTGCGAAGCCGCGAATGCTGGGCCGATCGGCGCATGCCGCAGCAGGCTCATCCAGGTGAAGAATGCACCGACGTAGCCAAGGATGGCACCGTACACCCACGGCTGCGACAGCACGCGCAGCAGCCATGCCGTGTTGGCCTCGACCGGCAGCGCGGCATCGCCGGCGTACTTGAAACACAGCTGGGCCAGCGTGTCGAAGGCCATCAGCAACGGGAAGCCGATCACATACAGGCGCCTCATGAGCCCGCTCCCACCACGGCCACGCCGGCGGTGACCAGCAGCATGCCGGTCACCCGCAGCGGGGTGAGCTTCTCGCGGAACAGGATGCGGCCGGCAATCATCAGTGCGACGATGTTGATCGAGCCCAGCAGCACGCCCTTGGACAGCGGAACCAGTGACAGGAACGCGATCCAGGCGACGAACTCAAGCACGTAGCAGGCGATGCCGATCCACAGCCACGGGCGGCTGAGCATGTGTTTCCAGCGTTGCAGTCCTTCGCCGTCCTGCGGGTCGCTGGCGGCGGCCTTGAAGGCAAGCTGGCCACCGGTATCGAGCACCACGTTGGCCAGCCACAGCAGCGTGGCAAGTGCCCCCATCTCAGGCCACCGCCTTGAGCACACCCGTACGCTCACCGATCTCGGTGAAGAAGCGGGCGCTGCGGCGGATCACGTCGCGGCGTTCGCGGTCGATGGTGATCATGTGGTAGCTGTCTTCCAGTACCACCAGCTCCTTCGGGCCGCTGACCCGCGACATCACCAGCTCGGCGTTGCCCATGCTGGCCACGTCGTCCTCGCGGGCGTGCATCACCAGGCACGGCGCGGTGACCTGGTGCAGGTGGCGGCGGGTCCAGTGGCTGAGCGCGCGCATTTCGGCCAGTGCGTGCCAGGGGTTGCCCGGCAGGCCAGCGGCGGCGCTGTCGCCGGACAGCATGGCGGCGCTCACCTGCGCACGCAGGCGCTCGTCACGCAGGCCGTACGGTGGTTCTTCCATGAACATGCGGTCGCGGCCGATGTTGAAGCGCTTGAACCACGGCAGCAGGAACGAGAAGCGGGCCACGGCGGGAATGTTCCAACCGTCGTAGCGGAACGTGGCGCCGTATACGCCCACGCCGGACACCCACTCCGGGCGACGTGCCGCCAACGCCAGCGAAAGTACCGCGCCCATCGACAGGCCACCGACGAACAGCTGGTCGACCTTGCCGCGCAGGTTTGCCGCCGCATCTTCCACGCCCTGGTACCACTGTTCCCAGGTGGTCGCCAGCAGGTCATCCACGGTGCCGCAATGGCCGGGCAGCTGCACGCCGTGCACGGTGAAACCGGCGTTGTTCAACCCCTTGCCCAGCATGCGCATTTCCGCCGGGGTGCCGGTCAGGCCGTGGACCAGCAGCACGCCCTGCGGGCCACCGGGGAGGAAGAAGTCGTGCGATTCGGTCACCTGGCGGCTCCGGGACGGCAGTGGGGATGGCAGGATCGCAAGCGCGATTTTCACCAGCCTTTCAGCGCCCCTGGCCGGGTCAGGGGGCCTTCAGCAGCGGCAGCGTGATGGCGACCTTGAGCCCGCCACCCGGGCGGTTGAGGAAGCTCAGGCGACCGCCGAAGTGCTCCACCGCCTCGTGCGCGATGGCCAGGCCCAGCCCGGTGCCGCTGGCAGTGGTGCCAGGGGCGCGGAAGAAGCGCTCGCCGAGGCGCGGCATCACGTCTTCCGGGACGCCTGGGCCGTTGTCTTCCACATAGAGTTCGACATCATTGTCGTCCAGTGCGTGCACGCCGACTGTGACGGTGGCTTCACGGCCCGCATAGCGCAGGGCGTTGTCGATCAGGTTGTCCATTGCTTCCTGCAGCATGGCACCGTTGCCCAGCACGCGCAGCGGCTGGGGGCTGCCGCGGTATCCGAGATCGATGCCATCACGGATCGCTTCCGGGACCCGCATGCCGACCCACTGCGGTATCAGTTCGCACAGGTCGAGTGCTTCCACGGTATCCGGCACGGTCTGTGCTCGGCTCAGCGCCAGCAGCTGGGTGCTGACCCGCGCGGTGCGCTGGTTGAGCCGGCGGATGTGCTGCAGTGCCTCGCGCACCGTGTCCGGGTCGCCGTGCGCCAGCGCCTGGTCCACGTGCAGGGCCATTCCGGCCAACGGCGAGCGCAGCTGGTGTGCAGCGTCGGCGATGAAGCGGTTCTGCAGGGTGATCATTTCCGCCTGGCGCGCGAACAGATCGTCGATGGTGCTGATCAGCGGCTGGATCTCTTCCGGCACGTCGGCATCGGAAATCGGCGCCAGCTCGCCGCGGCGCTGCGCCAGCCGGGTCCTCAGCGGGGTCAGGATGCGCAGGCCGTAGGTCACGCCGAACCAGACCAGCGCGGCGGTGCCCAGCGCCAGCATGGTCATCAGCGGAATGATGATCATCAGGATCTCGCGTGCGCGCTGGCGACGGTCGGCCATGCTCTCGGCCACGGTCACTGCCAGCTGGTCCTGCGGATCATTCATCGCCTGCGTGCAGACAGTGGCCATGCGTACCTGCTGGCCGTTGAGGTGACCGTCGTACAGGGCCGGATGCACGCCGGTGCAGTCCTGCGAAGGGGCGTACGGGCTGAAGTCTGCATTGCCGCTGAGCGTACCCTTGCGGCTGCTGTCGACGTTGAAATAACGATGGCCGTCGGGGTCGTACTCGATCAGGAAGCGCGCCTGTGGTGACAGGTCGCTGGTCACCGGCATGGTGCTCAGCATCTGCGCGAACGAGTGGGTGTCGTCGATCAGGTTGCGGTCGTGGATGCGGTTGGAATAGTCCAGCGCAACGTAATAGGCCAGGATCGTGTTGAAGGTGAGCAGGCCCAGCATCGGCAGCGCCAGGAAGGCGAGCAGGCGCCGGCGCAGGCTGGGCGGTCCACTGATCACGGGGTGCTGTCGTCCTGCGCGTCTTCCAGCATGTAGCCCAGCCCGCGCACGGTGCGTATGCCCATCCCGCCGGGTTGCAGCTTGCGGCGCAGGCGGTGCAGGGCGATGTCCAGGCCGTTGTCGGTCAGGTCCTGGCCCCAGTCGCACAACGCTTCCACCAGCTGCGCGCGCGATACGATGCGCTCGGCGCGTACCGCCAGCGCTGACAGCAGGCCGAATTCGCGCGCGGTCAGTTCCAGCGACTGGTCGTCGATCCACACCCGGTGCCCGGCCAGGTCCAGGCGCAGGCGGCCGATGCGCAGGTCCGGGTTGCCATTGCTGGTGACCCGGCGCAGCTGGGCACGCACGCGTGCTTCGAATTCGTCCAGCGCGAACGGCTTGACCAGGTAGTCGTCGGCACCCAGGTCGAGCACGCGCACGCGTTCGGCCAGGCCGTCGCGGGCGGTCACCACCAGCACAGCCAGGCCATCACCGCGCTGGCGAAGGCGCTGCAGCACGTCGCGGCCATCCAGCTGCGGCAGGCCCAGGTCCAGCACCAGCAGTGCGTACTGGGTCGAGCCCAGGGCAGCGTCGGCGTGCGCGCCATTGTCGACGTGGTCGACCACGTGCCCCTGCCGGCGCAGCGAGGCGCACAGGCCGGAGGCGATGTCCGGGTCGTCTTCAGCAATCAGAACGCGCATGCGCGGGGCTCCTGTAACGGTCAGGCCCACCGGATGGACGGGGTGGGCCTCTCGGCTGCCGAGGGTAGCCGCAAACCGGGTGAAGGTGGAACGCGGCGGCGGCGCCGTACGCCGTCGCGCTGTCCGTCCATTCAGTCCTGAAGGCCGGGCTCGCCCTGCGCCAGCGGCACCCGCGAACCGTCCAGCAGGCCACGGCTGAGTTTGCCATCTTCGATGAACAGCAGTTCGCCGTTCTCGCCGTTCTTGATGCTGCTGTCGATCGCGATCACGCGGTCGCCATGGAAGCTGCTGACGTGCGGCATCGAGGTGTGGCCGACCACGATGCGCGAGAGCTTCAGGCGGTCGAGCACGTTCTGCACCCCTGCGGTGTCGAGGCGGCCATCGAAGTAGCCGCGGTACCAGATCGGGCTGGTCTTGCCGTCATACAGCGGAGCGGTGGCCGGATCGGCTTTCACTTCGGCCTTGGGCAGGCCCAGCGAGGCCTGGTAAGCCGCGTTGGTGCGTGCCGGGTCCAGCGCCAGCTCGACGGCTTCGGGCGAGATGCCGCCATGCAGGAACAGGGTGTCACCGATCTTCAGCAGTACCGGGCGGGTACGCAGCCACTGGCCGATCACCGAGTCGGGACCGTACAGCTGCGGGTAGCTGCGACCAAGCAGCTGGGCGCTGCGCAGGTACTTCGGGTTGACGTAGCGCAGGTCGTCGTACAGCACCATGGTTTCGTGGTTGCCGAGCACGAAGTGCACCGCGCCACCGGCCGCAGCTGCCTGCTGCTGCAGGCCGTACAGCAGCCAGAATGCCTCGGTCACCTGCGGGCCGCGGTCGAAGACGTCGCCGGCGATGACCAGGGTGTCCTTGCCCAGCGCCCAGCGGTCCTGTGCGTCGATGACCCGGTTGGCGCGCAGCAGGCGCACCAGCAGCCCATATTGGCCGTGGATGTCGGACAGCGCGACGATGCGAGGGACCGCCGGCAGTATGGAGACCGAGGCGGCATTGGGTGCGTCTACGTGCACGGTATGCTCATAGCCGCAGCGTGCTGCGATATCGGTCCCCGCCTTGCTGATGGGCAGGGTGCGCGACTCGACCTTGTCCGCACAGATCCACTTCGCCTGCAGTTGCTCGCCCTTGCGGAACACATACGGTCCATCGGCCTGTACATGGTCGGCCGGTGCGGCGACCTCGCGGGCCTGCGTGGTTCCGGCCGCGCAGGCCAGCAGTGGCGCCAGCAGGGCGGTCAGCAGGGAAGGGTGATAGCGCGACATCGGCGGCATCCAGCAGCGGAAAGATCCGATGCTACCCGGCGCTGGCGTTCCCTGGTGTGCGCGAGTGGGCGGGTCAGGCCCCGCCGCCAGCATCCTTGAGCTTGCGCACGTGGGTGTGGGTGGCCTGCAGCGGCTCGCCGTTGCGGCCGTGTGGCTGCATGTAGGGCAAGGGCCGCCGCGTACTCGATTCGATCAGTTGGGAATGGGGCTCACCGGCCTCGAAGCAATGCCGCTCGCCCCACTGGCGCAGCGCGACCAGCAGCGGAAACAGTTCCAGTCCGGCGGCAGTGAGCACGTATTCCTGGTAGGCCGAACCGTCGGAGGCCGGTTGCAGCTGCAGGATGCCGGCATCGACCAGCCTGCGCAGGCGGTCACTGAGGATGTTGCGTGCCGCGCCGAGGCTGCGCTGGAAGTCGCTGAAGCGGGTGACGCCGTCGAACGCGTCGCGGATCACCAGCAAGGCCCAGCGATCACCGAGCAGGTCGGCGCTGCGGGCGACGGGGCAGGGGCTGTTGGCGTGCATGGGTGTATCTCCAAATGTGGTTGCAGTTTAAAACCTTTGGCGCTAGCCTGCATGAGGTTTCAAATTGCAACTACATTATGAGCCCCGCTCCGATGCCCCGCTCCCTGCTGGTGCTGCTGGCAATCGCCGCCGGCGCCAGCGTCGCCAATGTCTATTACGCGCAGCCGTTGCTGGACCAGCTTGCGCGCACCTTTGCACTGGACCGTGCAGTGGCCGGTGCGGTGCTGGCGGCTACCCAGGCGGGCAGTGTGCTCGCATTGCTGGGGCTGTTGCCGCTGGCCGATCGCGGTGATCGGCGACGCCTGCTGCGGTTGCAGCTGATGGTGCTGGTGCTGGCCTTGCTGTGGCTGGCGACGGCCCGCACGGCGACCTGGCTGTTGTCGGGCATGCTGCTGACCGGGCTGCTTGGCACGGCGCTGACGCAGGGGCTTATTGCCTACACGGCAACACTGGCTCCGCCCGAGCAACGCGGACGCATCGTGGGCGTGGTGCAGGGAGGTGTATTCATCGGGCTGCTGATGGCGCGTGTGGTGTCGGGTACGGTGGCGGCAGCATTGGGCTGGCAGGCGGTGTATCTGCTGTCGGCGCTGGTGATGGCAACCCTGGCGGTGCTGTTGTGGCGGCGCCTGCCCGCAGTGCCGGTGCCGGAAGTCCCCCCACGCTGGCGCGAGCTGCTGGGCTCGATGCTGGGCATGCTGCGTACCGACCGAACGCTGCGCGAGCGTGGGCCACTGGCACTGCTGCTGTTTGCTGGGCTCAACGTGTTCTGGGCGGCCGCCCCGTTGCCGTTGTCGGCCCCGCCTTTGCATTGGTCCACCGCAGCCATTGGCTGCCTGGGCCTGGCCGGCGTGGTTGGTGCGTTGATGGCGGCGCGGGTCGGGCACTGGATGGACCGTGGATTCGCACATCGGGTCAGCCTCGGAGCGCTGCTGCTGATGCTCGCCGCGTGGTGGCCGCTGCTGGGCCTGCCGCAGTCGCTGGCGTTGCTGCTGCTGGGCGTGGTGGTGCTGGATCTGGGCGGTCAGGCACTGCACGTCGCCAACCAGGCGCTGCTGCTGCGCGCGCCCGGTGAACAGCATGGACGCCTGGTGGCGCTGTACATGCTGTTCTATGCCGTGGGCAGCGGTGCGGGCGCGGCGGCCGGGCCCTGGATGCAGGCGCGCCATGGCTGGTCGGCGGTCTGCATGCTGGGGGCCGGCATCGCGTTGCTGGCGCTGCTGTGGTGGGCGGCGTGGCGAGTGGTGGCGCTCAATGCATCGGCCGCGGTGCGAAGCGGTAGAGTCGACTGTTAGTCGACTGCTCTTCCGTCACTTTGCGAAAAACCCCGCGCTGCGCGCGATAGTCGACTGACAGTCGACTCTACACGCCACCGGGATGTTTCATTTCCGCCGGTTCACCGCTGCAGCGCACGCCGTCCCGGCGCATCCTGCAGGGCGTCGCTGGCTACCACCACCCGGTTGCGGCCACTGCGCTTGGCCTCGTACATCGCAGCGTCGGCGCGTGCCATCAGCCGCTCGTAGTCCGGGTGGCCGTCATGGCCCGCCACGCCGATGCTGGCGGTCAGTTCCAGTACCTGCCCGTTGGCCAGCGCCACCGGCGAGTGCGCGATCTGCCTGCGCAGGCTTTCGGCAATCACCCCGGCCTGTGATTCGCTGGCCGCAACCAGCACCACCACGAACTCCTCACCGCCATAGCGGAACAGATAGTCGCTGCCGCGTGTCAGCTGTCCCAGCAGGCCAGCCACGTGCTGCAACGCTCGGTCGCCGGCATCGTGGCCGTGGCCGTCGTTGATCGCCTTGAAATGGTCCAGATCGAGCAGCAGCAGCGAGAAGGGCGTGCGATTGCGCGTGGCCAGCTCGATTTCCCGGCGCAGCACGGTGGGCAGGAAGCGTCGGTTGAGCAGGTTGGTCAGTGCGTCGCTGCCGGCATCGAGCTCGCCGATGCGTTCGAACAGCAGCGTCATCAGGGTGCGAATGCTGGCGAGATCCTCGCGGATCGACGGCAATGTCGCCAGGCGCTGCGCCGGAGTATCGCCGCTCGCGCGCTGCAGGTGGCTGTCAATGCGGGCCATCAACTGGCCCACCTGCTGCGTTTCGCTGCTTTCGCCGAAGCTGGGGATGCCCTTGTGGGTGAACCACAGGCCGAATTCGGAGGTGGCCAGGCTGGCGCTGTCGCTGCCCTGCACATGGCCGGCCAGCGCGTAGAGCAGGGCGTTTTCCCAGTCCAGCAGCAACGCGCGCTGGCGCTCGCGTTCGGTGCTGACGTTCTGCACCAGCGAGAACAGCCGGTACGCCGCATCGGCACGGCTGGAGCGTTCGCGCGCGTGCGTGTAGGCCAGGGTCATGCCTTCCATGGCGATGTCCATGATCGCACTGAGGCAGTCGATGGCGGCGAACGCGGTGGCACTGTCCGGTGCATCGTCGCGCAGGCGGACGAACAGCTCGTGCTTGAGCACGCGCGCGCCACGAGTCACCAGATCGACCGGGATGCCAACCCGCGCATGCACGTCGCCGATCACCCGCTGTGAGGCGACGGTGGCGGCGATGCCGGCGGCGTCGGTGGTCAGCAGCTGCACCAGCCAGCGCTGCATGGCCGGCTGCAGGCGTTGCTTGACCTGTTCGTGGGACAGGAAGCGGCGCGCGCGGCCATCCTGCAGCAGCACTTCATAGAAGCGCCCGGCGAGCGCCGGTGGCGCGTCCGCGGCGGCGGCGTGCAGCAGCGCAGTGGCGGCGGGGCCGGCCTGCTGCAGGCACAGCTGCCACGCCTCGGCCAGCGGTTGGCTGGCTTCATCCAGTTGGGGTGTTTCCACGTCGATCTCTGACTGCGTACGACAAACCACGGGTATCGGCCGCGGTGGCGTGCGGTTGATGGCGGGTTAGCCGGCCAGTTTACGCGCGGTGCAGGGTTGCACGGTGCGCAAACCACATCGGGGCCGCTGCGGCAATGAGTGAACGCATTTGAGAATCAATCGCATTGATGGGAGAATGCGCGCACGGAGCGGGGTGCAGGTGCCTGCAGCAACGTTCCGCGCCTCCCCCTCGTCGTTGCCTCAAGCCCTTTGCCAGAGGCCCCGTTGCCCTGCCAGAAGGTTCAGACCATGTCCCCTGCCGTTGTCCTTTCGCCGCGCCCGCTGGCGCTCGCCGTTGCCGCCCTGTTGGCGGGCGGTGCCCTGACCGCCCATGCCGAAACCGACGCCACCGATATCGACACGGTGCATGTCACCGCCTCGCAGATCGCGCGCCAGGCGCTGGGCACCTCGACCATCACCGCCGAGGACATCGCCAGGCGCCCGCCGGCCAACGATATCGCCGAACTGCTGCGCACCATGCCGGGCGTCAACCTGACCGGCAACAGCGCCTCGGGCCAGTACGGCAACAACCGCCAGATCGATCTGCGTGGCATGGGCCCGGAAAACACCCTGATCCTGGTCGATGGCAAGCGCATCGGTGCCCGCGATGCAGTACGCATGGGCCGCAGCGGCGAGCGCAATACCCGTGGCGATACCAACTGGGTGCCGGCGGAGATGATCGAGCGCATCGAAGTGCTGCGCGGTCCGGCGGCGGCACGCTACGGCTCCGGTGCTTCCGGTGGCGTGGTCAACATCATCACCAAGCGCCCGACCGGTGATCTGACCGGCGCGGTCGACATGTACGGCCTGGTGCCCGAGCACAGCGCCGAGGGCGGCAGCGAGCGCGTCGGCCTGCAGCTGAGCGGGCCGATGACCGACACGCTGTCGTTCCGCCTGTACGGCAACCTCAACAAGACCGACGCCGATTCGCTGGATCTCAACCGCCAGTACGCCACCAATCCGAACGCGGTGCCACCGGCCGGTCGTGAGGGCGTCAAGAATCGTGATGTCAACGCGCTGCTGCGCTGGGACGTGACCGCCAACCAGGTGGTCGAGATCGAAGCCGGCACCAGCCGCCAGGGCAACATCTACGCCGGCGACCGCGCGGTCAGCACCACGGGTACTTCGACCGGCATCGATCTGGCTGCGCTGGCCGACGGCAAGGCGGAAACCAACCGCATGTACCGCAACACCGGCGCAGTCACCCATCGTGGCCGTTGGGGCGATGTGACCTCGCGGGTGACCGCTGCGGTGGAGGCGGTGAACAACTCACGCATCAATGAAGGCCTGGCCGGTGGCCCGGAAGGCAGCTTCAACGGCACCGACTGGTCGACTTCGCGCCTGCGCAACTACCAGCTGGATGGCGAAGTGAGCTTCCCGACCACGCTGGGCGGCGCCGAGAACATCTGGACGCTGGGCTTTGAATACCTGGACAGCCGCCTGACCGACCCGTACTCGATGAGCCAGTCCAGCACCAGCGGCGGCGGCTTCCCGGGCCTGTCGGCCGATCGCGCGCGCGGCAAGTCCGATGCGCAGACCACCGCCGTGTTCGTCGAAGACAACATCTACCTCGGTGAGCGCTGGATCGTTACCCCGGGCCTGCGTTTCGACCACCACAGCCAGTTCGGCAACAACACCAGCCCCAGCCTCAACGCGCAGTTCCGCATCAACAGCGACTGGGTGGTGAAGGGCGGTGTCGCACGTGCGTTCAAGGCACCGAACCTGTACCAGTCCAATCCGGACTATCTGTACTACACCCGCGGCAACGGCTGCCCCAATGCGCTGCCGAGCCTGGGCGCCGGTTGCTACATGCGCGGCAACGCGGACCTGAAGGCAGAAACCAGCCTGAACAAGGAGCTGGGCATCGAGTGGGCACCGCAGAGCGGCTGGCAGGCGTCGTTGACCTACTTCCACAACGACTACAAGGACAAGATCCAGGCCGGCTACACCCAGATCGGGCTGACCGCCGACACCAAGGGCCGCATCTTCCGCTGGGAGAACGCGCCGAAGGCGATCGTGCAGGGGCTGGAAGGCAACCTGGTGATCCCGCTGCTGGGCGAGCAAGGCAACCGCCTGAAGTGGAGCAACAACTTCACCTACATGGTGGAGAACGAGAACAAGACCACGCGCCAGCCGTTGTCGGTGATCCCGAAGTACACGATCAACACCATGCTCGACTGGCAGGCCACCGACAAGCTGTCGCTGCTGCTGACCGGTACGTTCTACGGCAAGCAGGAACCGGCTACCACCAACATCAACAACGACCCGCGCTGCACCGGCACGTGCGATCCGTCGGTGGCGCTGCAGGACCGTGGCGCCTACAACATCTGGGGCGTGAGCGCGCGCTACAAGGTGACCGACACGGTCAGCTTCGGTTTCGGTGTGAACAACCTGGCCGACAAGCGCCTGTTCCGCGAGGCCAACAGCAGTGATGCTGGTGCGGCGACCTATAACGAGCCGGGCCGCGCGTACTGGGCCAGCCTGCGCTTCGGGTTCTGACCCGATGAGACCTGCGCCGGGGCGTTCCCCGGCGCAGCCTGAAGCCTACTTCACCTGCCGGCAATCGCGCAGGTGGACGCCACCGGTGTCCATCTTGTCGACCACGCCTTCCAGTTTCACCCAGTCGTTCTCGCGCAGGGTAGCGCCCAGTGCCATCTGGTCCGGCGCAAGCGCACAGTGCACGGTGAAGTTGGCGTTGTTGTCTTCGTTCGACTGGCGCCCGCCGATGCCACCGATGCCTTTCATCTTGGTGACCAGATAGCCCACCTCGAAGGTCTTGGCGAAGCGGTTGGGCTGGGCGGTGTAGACCTGGCCGTCAATGATGAAACGACGGCCGAAATACTTGACGAGCAACGGCTGGTACATCGCATCGGTATCCGGCGGGGTACTGGTGCCGGAGAACAGTGCCCTGAGCGGTGCGGTGTTGATTTCCCGCTGCAGCCGCTTGGCGTCCTTGCCCATTTCGGTGGACATGCCGACCGCGGTGGCCTGGATCGGCTTGTCGAAGCCGCTGGAGACACGTACGGCTTCGGCGATCGCCTCGCCTTCGGGGCCGGTCTTGAGCTTGTCCAGCCAGCCGCACAGCGCGCTGCGTGCGTCCTCTTCCTTGGCGGTCTGTCCGCGGGACAGCTTGGTGCCGACCACCACGTTGCCGCCATTGGAAGCGGTGATGATGCTGACCAGCGGCATCTTCGTGTCGGTCTGCAGCACGTACATCTGGCCTTCGGTCTCGGTGATGACATCACCGCTGACGAAGTTGTTGCCCTCATCAAGCGCTGCCTTGCGGAGCTGGCCCAGGGCACTGCGGGGCTTCAGGCCGGGAAGGGTGACTTCGGAGGTGAAGAACTGGCCATTGCGGGGATCGCCTACCGCCTGGAAGTTCTGTTGGCAGGTCTTGGCCGAGGCGCCTGCGGCCATACCCAGCGCGCAGGCCACAGCGACGGCGACCCAGGGGGTCTTGGTAGTCCACATGTTCCAGATTCCTTGTGCTTGGGTGTCCATTGCGGGCAGCAACGCCGAAGCGATCTGGCCGCCCGTTCCCCGTCCAGAGGGGCTACGGCCATCATAGTGTGGCCCGGCGCAGGCGCAACCTTCAGCGACCGGCGCCGTGGATTCTGCAATGTTATAAACACCGTGATAGTTTCCCCACGGTCGCCAGCGTAGCCTGCCTCCATCGCAAAGGAGCTGTTGCCATGGGCCACGACCACGACCACCTGCCGTCCGAGATCCGCCACGAGAAGCCCTTGTGGTGGGCGCTCGGCCTGACCTCCACCTTCCTCGTCGTCGAGGTGGTGGGCGCGTTCTGGACCAACAGCCTGGCGCTGTTGTCCGATGCGGCCCACATGGCCACCGACGCATTGGCGCTGATGATCGCACTGATCGCGGTGCGGCTGAGCCGGCGCCCGCCGGATGCGCGCCGCACCTATGGCTACGCGCGCCTGGAAGCACTGGGCGCGATGATCAACGGCGCGATGCTGTTCGTGGTTGCCGGCTACATCCTGTGGGAAGCCGTCGGGCGCTTCAGCAAGCCGCAGGAGATCGCCTCCACCGGCATGCTGGTGATCGCGGCTGCGGGCCTGGTCATCAACCTGATCTCGATGCGCCTGCTGCAGGCCGGCAGTGGCGAGAGCCTCAACGTGAAGGGCGCCTACCTGGAAGTGTGGGCGGACATGCTCGGCTCGGTGGCAGTGATCGCCGGTGCGTTGCTGATCCAGTTCACCGGCTGGAAGCCGATCGATCCGATCCTGGCCGTGCTGATCGGCCTGTGGGTGCTGCCGCGCACCTGGGTGCTGATGCGCGAGGCGATCAACGTGCTGCTGGAAGGCGTGCCCAAGGGCATGGACGTGGCCAAGGTGCGCGACAGCCTGTCCGGGCATGCCGCGGTGCTGGACGTGCATGACCTGCACGTGTGGGCGCTGGCCTCCAGCACGCCAGCGCTGACCGCGCATGTCGTGATGCGCGACGGCACCGATGCCGATGCGCTGCGCCGTGAGCTGGGCGCGCGCCTGCACGATGATTTCGGCATCGAGCACGTGACGCTGC
Source organism: Stenotrophomonas maltophilia group sp. Smal32 (assembly GCF_030237085.1). NCBI lineage: Bacteria > Pseudomonadati > Pseudomonadota > Gammaproteobacteria > Lysobacterales > Lysobacteraceae > Stenotrophomonas > Stenotrophomonas maltophilia group sp. Smal32. The sequence continues at coordinate 27,982 of NZ_JASJSI010000008.1, read as the reverse complement.
AGATCGAGGCCGACCACTGCGGCGAGGCCTGCGGTGAACCGCCGCCGGCCAAGGGCGGCGAGCACGAGGGCCATGAAGGTCATGACCACGGCGAAGACGCACAAGGGCATCGCGGCCACGTGCATCGCTGATCGAAGATGACGCGCGCGCCGGGAGAGGCCCGGCGCAGCTATTCGTCCCGTCGCGAGGCCAGCCGGTCCGCCAGCCGGGTCGGCTCCGGCAGCCGGTAACCGCGCAGGGTGCGCTGCACCCAGTCCAGCGCGGTATCGGCACTGACCCGATGGCCGCCGGCCACGAACAGCGGCTTGCAGCGCACCTTGCTGCGCAGCACCCAGCCCAGTTGTTCATCGCCATCCCGCAGTGGCGCATGCGCGCCGGCCTCGGCGCCCGGCTCGATGAACCGGCCCACCAGTTTCGACTTTGCGACGCCGATGCTGGGCAGGTCGGTGACCACGCCCAGGTGCGCGGCCACGCCCAACCGGCGTGGATGGCTGATGCCGTGGCCGTCGACGAACACCAGGTCCGGCGTGCGCGGCAGCAGCGTCAGCGCGGCCAACAACGCTGGCAGTTCGCGGAAGCTGAGCAGGCCGGGGATGTACGGCATCACCGTTGGAATCCGCGCGATCTCCTGCGCCACGGGCTGCAGCGTATTCGCGTCCAGCAGCACCGCTGCGGCGCGGGTGGTGGCGCCGTTGTCTTCGAAGCCGACATCCAGCCCGGCCAGCCAGCGCACATCGCGGGGCAACCGGTCCTTGCGCTCCACGCGGCTGGCAAGCTGGGTCTGCTGCGCGCGGGCAGTGGCGACGCTGCCTTCCCAGCGTCCGGGGTCGATCACCGTATTCATTGGCCACAGCATGGCATGGGCAACGCCACGGCCCGGTGAGCGGCGCCCGGGGCTACAATGGTGGCCTGCCTTTCCTCGCGTTGGAGACCCTGCAGTGACCCGTAAACTCGTACTGTTGCGCCATGGCCAGAGCCAGTGGAACCTGGACAACCGCTTCACCGGCTGGGTCGATGTCGACCTGACCGAGCAGGGGCGCCGGGAAGCGGCCGCCGCCGGTCGCCTGATGCGCGAGGAAGGCCTGCAGTTCGACGTCGCCCACACCTCCGTGCTGAAGCGCGCCATCCACACCCTGCAGGGTGCGCTGGCCGAGCTGGAGCAGGACTGGCTGCCGGTGAACAAGTCCTGGCGGCTCAACGAGCGCCACTACGGCGGCCTGCAGGGCCTGGACAAGGCCGAGACCGCCGCCAAGCACGGCGAGGACCAGGTCAAGGTGTGGCGCCGGTCGTACGACATCCCGCCGCCGGCCATGGACCTGGAAGATCCGGGCCACCCGATCCATGACCGCCGCTATGCCGGCCTCGATCGCAACGCGTTGCCGGGCACCGAATCGCTGGCCACCACCCTGGACCGCGTGCTGCCGTACTGGCATGACGCCATCGCGCCGCAGCTGAAGGACGGCAAGACCGTGCTGGTCACCGCCCACGGCAACTCGCTGCGCGCGCTGTACAAGTACCTCAACAACGTCTCGCGCGAGGAAATCCTCGAGCTGAACATCCCGACCGGAATTCCGCTGCTGTTCGAACTGAACGACGATCTGACGGTGAAGTCGTTCCGCTACCTGGGCGACCCGGAAGCGGCGCGCAAGGCCGCCGAAGCCGTGGCCAACCAGGGCAAGGCGAAGTAAGGCAGAAGGCCGGCGCAAGCCGGCCTTCTTGTTTTTGTAGAGTCGAGCCATGCTCGACTGCTTTTTGGGCCTCTTGCCACAAGTGGCATGAAACCGGAACGGAGAGCAGTCGAGCATGGTTCGACTCTACAGAGAGGCGTCCTGTGACCTTTGGCCGGTCCCCGCGCTGGGCCTTCCCGGCTACCCTGTGAAATTACCCGCAGGAGAGCCTCATGAACTTCCGCAACCTGGCCCCGCTGGGCCTGACCATCGCCATTGCTGCCTCGCTGGCCGCCTGTGGCAAGAATGAATCCGCGCCGGCTGCCAACGCCGACGCCAAGCCGGCCTTCGACCAGTCGCAGATCAAGACCCCGCTGATCTCGCTCAACAGCGCCGACCTGGATCCGGCCATTTCGGCCTGTACCGACCTCAATGGCTTCGTCAACAGCAAGTGGCTGAAGGCCAACCCGGTGCCGGGCGACCAGACCACCTGGGGCAGCTTCGAGATCCTGCGCGAGCGCTCGCTGGAAGTGCAGCACGCGCTGGTGCAGCAGGCCGCCGCCAGCCAGGCCAAGGCCGGTTCGGTGGAAGCCAAGATCGGTGACATCTGGAAGACCGGTAACGACGAAGCCAAGATCGAAGCCGCCGGCCTGGCGCCGCTGCAGCCGCAGCTGGACAAGATCACTGCACTGAACGACACCGCCGCCATCACCCAGTACCTGCGCGACAGCCAGGCCGAGGGCAAGGGCGTGCTGTTCTCGCTGTTCGCCAATGCCGACTACAAGGATTCGGCCAACGTCATCGCCTACGTGGGCCAGGGTGGCCTCGGCCTGCCGGAGAAGGGCTACTACTTCGACGACGCGCAGGCCAAGATCCGAGACGCCTACGTGGCCTACATCGCACAGGTGCTGACCCTGTCCGGCGTGGACGCGGCACAGGCCGCCGAGCAGGCCAAGGCCGTGATGGCCTTTGAAACCCGCCTGGCCAAGGCCTCGATGTCGCGCATCGAAATGCGTGACCCTGCCAAGCGCTACAACCCGCTCAGCGCCGCCGACGCCGACAAGCTGACCCCGAACTTCAGCTGGACCGCGCTGTTCGACACCCTGAAGGTGCCGGCCGCGCAGAAGTTCTCGCTGGCCCAGCCGGGCTTCTTCGGTGAAATGGACAAGATGCTGGCCGACGTGCCGGCCAGCACCTGGCAGGCCTACCTGCGCTTCCACACCATCGACGATGCTTCGCCGTACCTGAGCAGCCAGTTCGAGAAGGCCAATTTCGATTTCTACGGCACCACCCTGCGTGGCCAGAAGGAAATGCAGCCGCGCTGGAAGCGCGTGCTGGAGTCGGTCAACGGTGGCATGGGTGAAGCCCTGGGCCAGCTGTATGTCGACGCCGTGTTCCCTGCCGAATCCAAGGTGGCCATGCAGCATCTGGTGGAAAACCTGTCGCAGGCGCTGAAGGCGCGCCTGGAGCAGCTGCCGTGGATGGGCGAAGAAACCAAGAAGAAGGCACTGGAGAAGTGGGCCAGCTTCACCCCGAAGATCGGTTATCCGGACAAGTGGCGTGAGTGGACCGGCCTGCAGACCAACGGCGACAGCTACCTGGGCAACATGCAGGCCGCGCGCGCGTTCAATTACCGCTACATGCTGGACAAGATCGGCAAGCCGGTGGACAAGACCGAGTGGGGCATGACCCCGCAGACCGTCAACGCGTACTACAACGCCACCAAGAACGAGATCGTGTTCCCGGCCGCCATCCTGCAGGCGCCGTTCTTCGACGCCAAGGCCGATCCGGCGCTGAACTACGGCGGCATCGGTGCGGTCATCGGCCACGAAATGATGCACGGCTACGACGACTCGGGCAGCCAGTTCGCCGCCAACGGCAACTTCGACAACTGGTGGACCGACGCCGACCGCAAGGCCTTTACCGAGCGTACCGACCAGCTGGTCGCGCAGTTCGACGGCTATGAGGCGGTGCCGGGCGTGTTCGTGAAGGGCAAGCTGACCCTGGGCGAGAACATCGGCGACCTGGGCGGCCTGACCGTAGCCTACGACGCGCTGCAGATGGCGCTGAAGGAAGACCCGAAGGCGAACGTCGAAGTTGATGGCCACAGCCAGGACCAGCGCTTCTTCATGAACTGGGCCACCGTGTGGCGCCGCAACTTCACCGACGGTGAGCTGCGCGTCCGCCTGAACACCGACCCGCACGCCCCGGCCAACTTCCGTGCCAACGGTGCGCCGTCGAACATGCCGTCCTATGCCGCTGCATTCCAATGCAAGGCGGGCGATGCGATGGTGCGTGCAGACGACAAGCGCGTGGTGATCTGGTAATCGATCGCACGTGATGCGTGGTGCGAAAGGCCCGGCGAATGCCGGGCCTTTTGTTTTTCACGGCCGGTAGTGCCGGGCCATGCCGGGTTGGCATCTCATGCCAGCTCGGGCTCCCGCGCCAGCATGCGATGGAAGCGCTGCAGCACGTAGGGATCCACCAGCCCGCCGGACTGCGCTTCGATGATCCGCAATGCGGTTTCATGCTCCATCGCATCGCGATACGGGCGCGCGCTGGTCATTGCATCGTAGGCATCCGCAACGGTGACGATGCGTGAGCCCAGCGGAATGCTCTCGCCTCGCAGGCCGTCGGGATAGCCGCTGCCATCGAAGGCCTCGTGATGGGCGCGGATCAGCCGCGCAACCGGCGCCGCGTCGCTGCGGCCGGTGGCCAGGAAGATGTGTTCGCCGCGTACCGGATGCTCGCGCATGATCGCGCGCTCCTCATCGGTATGCCGGCGCGGTGCCAGCAGCACATCGTCGGGAATTCCGATCTTGCCGATGTCATGGAAGCGCGCGGCCAGGCCGATCTGCGCGCAGCCGTCGTCGTCAAGATCGCAGTGCGCGGCCAGGCGATGCGCGAGCAGGCCGACGCGGTCACAGTGGTGGCGGGTGTAGGCATCGCGCATCTGCAGCGACATCGAAAGGGCATCGATCAGGCAGGCCTGCGCGTGCAGCAGGTCGGGGGCGGGTACGGCGTCAGGAAACATGGTCATCCGCCCGCACCGGGTGGGGACCGGTGCGGGGTATTCGGGGGCGATCAACCCGGGGCGAGGGTGGTCAGAAGGGCGCGGGCCGCATTGAAGCGGTCTTCCGGCAACGGCAGCGGGTGCTTGATGCGCAGCTTGTCGGGCCCTTCCATGGCGTACAGGTTCGGTTGTTTCTGGATCAGCTGGATCACCGCCATCGGGTCGATGTTCGGCTTGGATTCGAACACGATGCGGCCACCGTTCTCGCCCAGGTCGAGCTTGCGGATGCCCAGCGTATTGGCCTTGAGCTTCAGCTCGGCGATGGCGAACAGGTGCTTGGCCGCATCCGGCAGCAGGCCGAAGCGGTCGATCATTTCCACCTGCAGCTCGCGCAGCGCGTCGCTGTCGCGCGCGCTGGAAATGCGCTTGTACAGGGTCAGGCGGGTGTGCACGTCCGGCAGGTAATCTTCCGGAATCAGCGCCGGCACATGCAGCTCGACCTCGGCGCCACGCACTTCTTCGCCGGCATCCAGGTCGGGCAGCTTGCCCTGCTTGATGCTGCGCACCGCGCGCTCCAGCAGCTCGGTGTACAGGCTGAAGCCGACCTCGGCCATCTGCCCGCTCTGGTCCTCGCCGAGCAGTTCACCGGCACCGCGGATCTCCAGATCGTGCGTGGCCAGGGTGAAGCCGGCGCCGAGCTCGTCCATCGAGGCGATCGCTTCCAGGCGCTTCTCGGCGTCCGGGGTGATCGATCGACGGTCCGGCGCCACCAGGTAGGCATAGGCGCGATGGTGCGAACGGCCGACGCGGCCGCGCAGCTGGTGCAGCTGGGCCAGGCCGAAGCGGTCGGCGCGGTTGATGATGATGGTGTTGGCGTTGGGGATGTCGATGCCCGACTCGATGATCGTGGTCGACAGCAGCACGTTGAAGCGCTGCTTCTGGAAATCCAGCATCACCTTTTCCAGCTCACGCTCGGGCATCTGCCCGTGGGCGATGCCGATGCGCGCTTCCGGCACCAGCTCGGACAGCTCGCGCTGCATGCGGCCGATGCTTTCCACGTCGTTGTGAAGGAAGTACAGCTGGCCACCGCGCGCCAGCTCGCGCTGGAAGGCTTCGCGCAGCAGTGCGTTGTCCCACTGGGTGATGAAGGTCTGCACGGCCAGCCGGTTCGGCGGCGGCGTGGCGATGATCGACAGGTCACGCAGGCCGGCCATGGCCATGTTCAAGGTGCGCGGGATAGGCGTGGCGGTCAGGGTCAGCAGGTGCACGTTGGCGCGCAGCGCCTTCAGCGCTTCCTTCTGGCGCACGCCGAAGCGCTGTTCCTCATCGACGATGACCATGCCCAGGTCCTTGAACTTCACGTCCGGCTGCAGCAGGCGGTGGGTACCGACGATGACGTCGATGGTGCCGGCGGCAACCTTCTCCAGTTCGGCCTTGATTTCCTTGGTGGTCTTGAAGCGCGACAGCACCTCGACCTTCAGCGGGTAATCGGCGAAGCGGTCGCGGAAGTTGCGGTAATGCTGTTCGGCCAGCAGCGTGGTCGGCACCAGCACCGCCACCTGCTTGCCGGCGCTGGCAGCGGCAAATGCCGCGCGCACCGCCACCTCGGTCTTGCCGAAGCCGACGTCGCCGCAGACCACACGGTCCATCGGCTGGCTGCTGGCGAGGTCGCGCAGGGTGGCGTCGATCGCGGCCAGCTGGTCTGGCGTTTCCTCGAACGGGAAGCCGGCCGCGAACGGCTCATACATCGCGCGGTCCACCTGCAGTGCAAGGCCGGCACGCGCCTGGCGGCGGGCCTGGATCTCCAGCAGTTCGGCAGCCACGTCGCGCACCTTCTCGGCGGCCTTGCGCTTGGCCTTGCTCCACTGCTCGCCACCCAGCGAATGCAGCGGCGCGGTTTCCGCGGAGGCGCCCGAGTAGCGGCTGATCAGGTGCAGCTGGGCGACCGGTACATACAGGCGGTCGCCCTTGGCATATTCGATTTCGAGGAACTCGCCGGGCATGCCGCCGACGTCCATCGCGATCAGGCCCCGGTAGCGGCCGACGCCATGGTCCTCGTGCACGATCGGCGCGCCCTCGGTCAGCTCGCCGAGATCGCGGATGATCGCTTCCGGCTCGCGGCCGGCACGGCGCGTACGGCGGGTGCTGCCGGCGCGCTCGGGGAACAGCTGGCGTTCGGTCAGCACCGCAATGCGCGGATCGTCCAGCGCGAAGCCATCCTCCAGCGGCGCCACGGCGATCGCGAAGCGCGCATCGTCGGCGAGGAACGCGGGCAGGTCGGCCACCACCGGTGGTTTCAGCTCGGCGGCCTGCAGCACTTCCAGCAGGGCTTCACGACGGCCGGGCGAATCGGCGGCGATCAGCACGCGGCCCGGGTAGTGGCCGAGGAAGGATTTCAGTGCGTCGCCGGCCGGTGCGTCGCGCGCGGCCACCGGCAACGGCGGCAACGGCTGGTCGCCCAACGGGTGCGCGTCGGCGATGCGTGCGTGGTCAGCAGCCCACACCTCGATGCGCGGTGCATCGTTCAGGCGCTCGCGCAGCAGCTCCGGCGACAGGTACAGCGCCGACGGCGGCAGCAGCGGCCGTTCGACGTCGTGGCGGCGCTGTTCGTAGCGCTCACCGGTCTGCGCCCAGAACGCTTCGGCGGCTTCGCCAGTGCCGGCGCAGACCACCGGCAGGCTGCCGTCGGGCAGGTAGTCGAACAGGGTTGCGGTGCGTTCGAAGAACAGCGGCAGGTAGTACTCGACGCCGGCCGGGGCCAGCCCGGACTTCAGGTCCTGGTACAGCGCGCTGCGCCGGGTATCGACATCGAAGCGCTCGCGCAGCGTGGCCAGCACGCGGGCGATGCTGGCCTCGTCCATCGGGACTTCGCGGCCGGGCAGCATGTGCACCGCTTCGACCTTGTCCAGCGAGCGCTGGCTTTCCGGGTCGAAGGCGCGGATCGAATCGATGTCCTCGTCCAGCAGTTCCACCCGCAGCGGCTCGTCGGCGCCCATCGGGAACACGTCGAGCAGGCCGCCGCGCACCGCAAAATCACCCGGATCCATCACCTGCGGCACGTTGCGGTAGCCGGCGCTTTCCAGGCGGCGCTTCTCCGTTTCCAGGTCCAGGCGCTGGCCGACCTTCAGGTCGAAGCTGCCACCGATCACGTAGCTGCGCGGGGCCAGCTGCTGCAGCAGGGTCTGCACCGGCACGATCACCAGGCCGCGCTTCAGCGTGGGCAGGCGGTGCAGGGCGGACAAACGCTGCGAGATGATGTCCGGATGCGGGCTGAAGCGGTCGTAGGGCAGGGTTTCCCAGTCCGGGAAGGCGACCACCGGCAGGGCCGGGTCGCCGCCGAGCAGGGTGTGCAGGTCGGCTTCGAGCTGGTTGGCGCCGTGGTTGTCACGGGCGATCACCAGCAGCGGAGCGTCGTGCGCACGCGCGGCCTGGGCCAGGTACCAGGCCAGGGCGGTCGGCGAGGTGGGGGCGCGCCACCAGGCGCGGAGCTGGCCGGCACGCGGCAGCGGCGGGGCGGGATATGAGGTACGCGACATGGACCCCGGATTTTAGCAGAAGCCCCTGCCGGGCCCATGATCGTGACGTGAGCGGGTGTAGCGCCGGGCCAAGCCCGGCGAGCGCAGCGGTTGAATCAACGTCGCCGGGCATGGCCCGGCGCTACCTTCAGTTGTCCAGCTCCAGCACCATCCGCACCAGGCCTTCGGCACCGGTCGGGTGCGGCACCGGCTTGAAGCCCAGCGAGGCGGCCAGCTGCTTCATCGGCTCGTTCTCGGCGGCAACGTCGCCGTACAGGCGGTCCAGGTACTTGCCGCGGCCCCACTTCACCAGCTTGCGCATCAGCTGCCGGCCCAGGCCCTGGCCGATCAGGAAGCGGCTGATCAGGATCGCGTACTCGGCTTCACGGGTACCGGGGATGATCGAGGCCCGGGCGACCGCGCCGACCACCGCTTCGCCAGCGGGCAGGGATTCGGCTGCGACCAGGGTGATCTCGGTCTTGGGATTGGGGTGGGTCAGGCGCTGGGTGGTTTCCGGCGACAGCTCGGTCACCGCCTGCAGGAAACGATCACGGATTTCTTCCGGCCCGAACAGGCTGAACGCCGCTTGCAGCGGTGCGCCATCTTCCGGGCGGATGGGGCGGATCAGCAGCTCGTGGCCGCTGGGAGCCTTGAAGATCTCATGCCAGGGCGGCATGCGGTTGCGAGTGGCCATACCGGGTGATTCCTTGGTGGTCCATCGATTGTGGCATCACCGGGGCTGCATTCCGTGAACGAAAGGCTCACGGCGGTACAGCCTCGTGAAGGCCGTTATTCGGGCGCTTTGAGCCAATCCAGGCGGGTGCTGGCACCGGGTTCGCCCAGGTGCTGGCGCAGTGCCGGCAGGGCCGGGCCGACCACCCGGTCGAACTGCCAGGGCGGGTTGAGCAGCAGCATGCCACTGCCGTTGAGGCGCAGCGGCGAGTCGTCCGGGCGCACCAGGAACTCGATCGTCATCGCCGATTTCACCGGCAGGGCGGTGGCCTTGCGCAGGAAATGCAGGATGGTGCGGCGCTGCTTGATCGGGAACCAGACCGCGCAGGTGGCCTGCGGCCAGCGTGCCAGGGTCTCGGCCAGCGCGGCCAGGACGGCCTGGTATTCGGCGTCCTGCGCCTCGTAGGGCGGGTCGATCAGCACCAGGCCGCGGCCGATCTTGCTGCCGTTGAACTTCGGCGGCAGCAGCGAACGCAGCAGTGCGTAGCCATCGCCCGCACGCACGTCGACGCGGCTGTCATGCGCGAACAGCGCCTTCAGCGTGGCCGTTTCGGCTTCCTGCAGCTCGCATACCGCCATGCGGTCCTGGGCACGCATGGCCTGTGCGCTCAGCAGCGGCGAGCCGGGGTAGGTGGTCAGCGCGCCGATCGGATTGTCGGCCTGCACCGCCTTCAGGTAGCGCTCGACCACCTCCGGCAGCTTGGGCTGGGCCATCAGCCGCATGATCCCGGATTCGGCCTCCAGGGTCTTGCGGCTTTCTTCGCTGGCCAGCAGGTAACGGCCGGCACCGCCGTGGGTGTCGAGCACGAAGAACGGGCTGTCCTTGCGCTTGAAGCTGTCGATCAGGGCCAGCTGCACGATGTGCTTGAGCACATCGGCGTGGTTGCCGGCATGGAAGGCGTGGCGATAGTTCATGGGCGGCAGTGTACGGGGCGGCGGCCGCAGCGGCTATGCTGCGCGCCATGACAGCTCCTGTTGCCCATGTCCTGGTGGTCGAGGACGAAGCCGCCATCGCCGAAACCGTGCTCTACGCGCTGCGCAGCGAGGGCTATGCCGCCAGCCACTGCCTGCTGGGCGGCGAGGCCCTGCAGCGGCTGCAGGCCGGCGATATCGACGTGGTGGTGCTGGACGTGGGCCTGCCCGACCTGGGCGGGTTCGAGGTCTGCCGTCGGCTGCGCGCGCACCCCGGGCCGGAGGCACAGCTGCCGGTGATCTTCCTGACCGCCCGCAACGACGAGGTCGACCGTGTGCTCGGCCTGGAACTGGGCGCCGACGATTACATGACCAAGCCGTTCTCGCCGCGCGAACTGGTGGCGCGGGTGCGTGCGCGCCTGCGCCGCGCGGCACCGGTCGTGGCAGCACCCGGTGCCGATGCGGGCTGGCAGGAATACGGCGCCTTCGCCATCGACCGTGAAGGCCGGCGTATCCGCTTCCATGGCCAGGCACTGGACCTGACCCGTTACGAGTACGCGCTGCTGGAGGCGCTGCTGCAGCGCCCCGGCGCCATTCTCAGCCGTGCCCAGCTGATGGACCGTGGCTGGGACAGCAGCGCCGACAGCGCCGACCGGACCGTTGATACGCATGTAAAGACGCTGCGCGCCAAGCTGCGTGCGGCAGGCGCCAGCGACGACCCGATCCGTACCCACCGTGGCCTTGGCTACGCGCTGGAGGTCTAGCCGATGCGCCTGGTACTGAAGCTGTTCCTGGGCTTCTTCCTGATCACCGGCATCGCCGCCTTCTTCGTGATGCGCGTGTTCGTCAACGAGGTGAAGCCCGGTGTGCGCCAGGCGATGGAATCGACCCTGGTCGATGCGGCCAACGTGCTGGCCGAAATGGCCGCCGCCGACGTCAAGGCCGGCACCATCCGCAGCGGCAGCTTCACCCGCAGCCTCGCCAAGGCACGACAGCGTGACCTGAAGGCGATGGTCTGGCGCTTCCCGAAGCGTTCGCTGGATTACCGGGTGACCATCACCGATGCCAAGGGCATCGTCATCTACGACTCGCTGGGCCGCGACCTGGGGCGCGACAACTCGCGCTGGAATGATGTGTACCGCACGCTGCGCGGCGAGTACGGCGCCCGCTCCAGCCCGGAAACACCGGGTGAGGAAGGCGATACAGTGATGCACGTGGCAGCGCCGGTGTACGACCCGGCCGATGGACGCACGCTCATCGGCGTGCTCAGCCTGGCCCAGCCCAACCGCAGCATCGATCCGTTCATCGCTGCCAGCCAGCGCGCCATCATCGAGCGCGGCGCCTGGCTGATCGGGCTGTCGGCGCTGGTCGGTGTGCTGGTGACAATGTGGCTGACCACCGGCCTGGGCCAGCTCAGCCGCTATGCGCGTGCGGTCAGCGCCGGCGAACCGGTGCCACCGCCGCGCCGCCGCCGCGACGAGATCGGTGACCTGGGCCAGGCGCTGGAAACCATGCGCCGCAAGCTGGAGGGCAAGGCCTACGTCGAGCAGTACGTGCAGTCGCTGACGCATGAAATGAAGAGTCCATTGGCGGCGATCCGCGGTGCGGCCGAGCTGCTGCAGGAGCCGCTGCCGGAAGCCGATCGCATGCATTTCGCACGCAGCATCGTCGATCAGCAGGAGCGGTTGACCGAGACCATCGACAAACTGCTGGCGCTGGCCGAAGTGGAACAGCATGGCTGGCTGCAGACCCGTGATCCGATCGCGCTGCCAATCTTGTTGGCCGATGCCGCCGCGGCCGCGCAGGTGCGCGCGCAGGCGGCGGGCGTGCAGGTCCGCATCGGCAGCGTGCCCGACCTGCAGGTGCAGGGCGACGGCTACCTGTTGCGGCAGGCGCTGCACAACCTGATCGACAACGCGATTGCGTTCTCTCCGGCCGGCGCGGAGATCGCGCTGCAGGCCGAGGTGGATGGGCAGGGCGTACGCCTGCAGGTGGCCGACCGCGGTGCCGGCATTCCCGACTATGCGCGTGAGCGGGTGTTCGAACGCTTCTATTCGCTGGCCCGCCCCGGCAGCGGACGGCGCAGTTCCGGCCTGGGCCTGCCGTTCGTGCAGGAGGTCGCTCGCCTGCATGATGGCCGCGCCAGCGTCGATGCCCGCGACGGCGGTGGCACCGTGGCCAATCTGTGGTTGCCGCTGGGTACGCCGGGCCAGCGTCCGCGGCGCTGACTTCACACTCGCTTCAAATTCGCCACAAACCCTGCTCACTGCAGCGGTCCATCCTGCAGCCCTCTCCAACGAGGATGGACCATGAAATCCCTGAAGATGCTGCTGCGGTTCGCCATTGTCGGCGGGCTGATCCTGCTGCTGCTGGTTCCGCTGACGATGATCCGCGGGGTCATCAACGAACGCAGTGCGTACCGCGACGAGGCCTTCGCGCGGGTGGCCGACAGCCGCGCCGGTGCACAGCAGCTGGTCGGCCCGGTGCGGGTGGTGCCGTGGGTGGAGCGCAAGCAGGTTGAGCTGGTCGACCCGCTGGGCGTCAAGAAGACCGAGGTACAGGTCACCGAAGGGCACTGGCTGCAGATGCCGGCGTCGCTGGAGGTCGGCGGCGAAATGCTGCCGAGCCAGCGTGAGGTCGGCCTGTTCAAGGTGCCGGTGTACAGCTGGAACGGCCAGATGAAGGCAACCTTCGCCGAAGACGATTACCCGGTGAAGGCCGGCCGCAGCTACGGTCAACCGTACGTGGCGGTGGGGGTTTCCGATGTGCGCGGCCTGGTCGGTACGCCCAACCTGCGCGTGGATGGCAAGCAGCTGCGCCTGCTGCCGGGCGTCGGCGCCGCCAGCGAAGTCGGCCGCGGCCTGCATGCACCGGTGGCCGGATTCGCCGAAGACCATGGCGGCACGCTGGCCGCCAGCACCGTGGAGCTGGAGCTGCGCCTGGACGGAAGCCGCATGCTGTCGGTGGTGCCGGTGGGCGATGACACCCACATCGCGCTGCGTTCGAGCTGGCCGCACCCGTCGTTCAGCGGTGCCTTCCTGCCCAACGAGCGCCGCGTCGATGCGCAAGGCTTCGATGCGCGCTGGGCGGTGTCCTCGCTGGCCTCCGACGCACAGCGCCAGCTGCGCAATGACGGTGCGGTCGAATCGCAGGCGGTGACCGTTTCGCTGGTCGATCCGGTCGATGCTTACACCCAGGCCGATCGCGCCTCGAAGTATGGCGTGCTGTTCGTGCTGCTGACGTTCGTGGGCTTCATCCTGTTCGAGTTGATCAAGTCGCTGCGCATCCACCCGCTGCAGTACCTGATGGTGGGCCTGGCGCTGGCGATCTTCTTCCTGCTGCTGATCAGCCTGTCCGAGCACATCGCATTCTGGAAGGCCTACCTGGTGTCGGCGGTGGCCTGTATCGGCCTGCAGGCGGTGTATCTGGCCAACGTGCTGGGGCACTGGAAGCGCGGCCTCGGCTTCGCCACGCTGCTGACCGTGCTGTATGGCGCGCTGTACGGCCTGCTGGTGTCGGAGAACAATGCGCTGCTGATGGGTTCGCTGCTGCTGTTCGTGATCCTGGCACTGGCGATGTGGGTGACCCGCCGGGTCGACTGGTACGCGCTTGGCGCGGAACTGAAGTAAGGAGTACACCATGGGCTGGCGCGAGGGATTGCGGCAACGGGCACGGCAGGGCATTCCGGCCCTGCTGGAAGTGGATGCACTGCTGCAGGCGCATGGCGTGCTGGCGGCCCTGCCGGGGGCACGGATTGCGCCCGGCCTGGTCCCCTTCCAGCTGGCGCCGGTCACCTGCGAGGGATTGCAGGGCAAGGGGCTGGCCTGGCTGCAGGGCGCGCGGCAGGGACGCGGCGCGGTGGCCGGCCGGGTGCCGCGCTACCGGCCATGGAAGGCCGGGGCAGAGGCGCTGGCCGAGATCGGCATCGGCGGCCTGCCGGATGACTGGCCGGCGCATGCGGCGGTGTTCGGCTGCAGCAGCATCGACCGGCGGCATTGGTTGCTGTTGCTGCCGGAGCGGGCGCAGTTGTGGTTGGGGTGGAATGGATGATTCGGCTGTTCATCCACGCATGGCGTGGACCTACAGCTGTCCATGACCGATGGGACGGTATCGCCGCGCCCCTGCTGGCTAGACTCGATGGGTTGATGATCGAGCCGAAGGGCAGGGGTGCGATGTGTTGAAGTGGGGCGTGCTGGCCGCAGCGCTGGTGATGGGTGGCAATGCAGGGGCGCAGCAGCGCGAAACGGTGGACCTGGACATGGTCAGCCGCATCCGCCAGGAGGCCTTCCATCGTTCGCAGGTGATGGACACCTTCAGCTATCTCACCGAGCGCATCGGCCCACGCCTGACCAATTCGCCGGCGATGGGCCGCGCCAATGCCTGGACCCGCGGCAAGTTCAACGAATGGAAGCTGGACAACGTCCACGACGAAGCCTTCGATGATTTCGGCCGTGGCTGGGAGTTCACCTCGGCCAGCGTGGAAATGCTGGGTGACCGCGTGCAGCCGCTGCATGCGCTGCCCAAGGCCTGGACGCCGGGCACCAAGGGCCCGGTCGAAGGCGAGTTGGTCCAGGTCGAGATAAAGAAGCCGGAAGACATCGAGAAGTACCGCGGCAAGCTGCGCGACAAGATCCTGCTGCTGGGCGAGGCGCGCGAGTACAAGCGCGGCACCGAGCCCGATTCGCACCGGCATGACGCCACCTCGCTGGAGGGCCTGCAGGAGTTCACCCTGCCCAAGGACAAGGACGCCACCGCCGAACGTGCCAAGCGGGTCAAGGAGTACCAGGAACGCCAGCAGCTGGCGACCAAGGTCAATGCGTTCTTCGTGGAAGAGGGCGCGCTGGCCTCGATCAGTATCAGCAGCTGGGACAACGGCATCATCCGCGTTGCCGGTGGTGGTTCGCGCAAGGCCGGTGAATCGGTGGGCATCCCCGAGCTGGCGATGATCAGCGAGCACTTCAATCCACTGGTGCGCGCGCTGGAGGCCAAGCAGACCGTGCGCCTGCGCGTGGATGTGGCCGCGCGTTTCACCGACCAGGCCGACCAGCCGGGTTACAACACGCTGGCCGAGATCCGCGGCAGCAGCAGGCCCGACGAAGTGGTGATGATCGGCGCGCACCTGGATTCGTGGCACAGCGGTACCGGTGCGGCCGACAACGCGGCCGGCGTGGCAGTGATGATGGAGGCGATGCGCATCCTCAAGGCCACCGGCGCCAAGCCGAAGCGCACCATCCGCGTGGCGCTGTGGAGCGGCGAGGAACAGGGCCTGATTGGTTCGCAGGCCTATGTGGCCAAGCACTTCGGTCGTTTCCCGGAACCCACCGACGCGGCACAGAAGGCACTGCCGGCCTCGCTGCGCGAGCCGACCGGTGCATTGCAGAAGACCCGCGACTACGACAAGTTCCAGGTCTACTTCAACATGGACAACGGCTCGGGCCGGTTCCGTGGCATCTATGCGCAGGAGAACCTGGCGGCGATGCCGATCTTCGAAGCCTGGCTGGCGCCGTTCCATGACGTGGGCGCCACTACCGTGGCCACTCGCAACACCGGCAGCACCGACCACATCAGCTTCGACCGCATCGGCCTGCCGGGCTTCCAGTTCATCCAGGACCGGCTGGACTACTTCACCAATGTCCACCACAGCCACCTGGATACCTGGGACCACGCCGAGCCGGAAGACCTGAAGCAGGCCGCCGCCATCGTCGCCTCGTTCGCCTACAACGCGGCGATGCGCGAGCAGTCGTTCCCGCGCAAGGCTGAACCGCAGCCCTGAAAAACCGGAAGGGGAGGGGGCGATGCATCCGCCCCTCCTTGCCTTTCCGGGGCTGGTGGTAAAATCAGGGGATTCCCGTTCCTCGAGCCGTCCATGACCTGCCGCACCCGCTTCGCCCCCAGTCCCACCGGCTACCTGCACATCGGTGGTGCCCGCACTGCGCTGTACTGCTGGCTGGAGGCCCGCCACCGTGGCGGCGAGTTCGTGCTGCGCATCGAGGATACCGACCGTGAACGCAGCACCCAAGGCGCGATCGACGCGATCCTGGAGGCGATGGAGTGGCTGGGCCTGGACTACGACGAGGGCCCGATCTACCAGACCGACCGCGTCGCCCGCTATCTGGAAGTGGCCGAGCAGCTGGTGGCCGACGGCAAGGCGTACTACGCCTACGAGACCCGCGAAGAGCTGGACGCGATGCGCGAGGCCGCCATGGCCAAGCAGGAAAAGCCGCGCTACAACGGCGCCGCGCGTGACCTGGGCCTGCCGCGCAAGGACGACCCGAATCGCGTCATCCGCTTCAAGAACCCGCTGGAAGGTACGGTGGTGTTCGACGACCTGATCAAAGGCCGCATCGAGATCGCCAACAGCGAGCTGGATGACATGGTCATCTTCCGCCCGGACGGCTACCCCACCTACAACTTCGCAGTGGTGGTGGACGACTGGGACATGGGCATCACCGAGGTCATCCGCGGCGACGACCACATCAACAACACCCCGCGCCAGATCAACCTGTACGAAGGCATCGGTGCGCCGGTGCCGAAGTTCGGCCACATGCCGATGATCCTGGACGAGCAGGGCGCCAAGCTGTCCAAGCGCACCGGCGCGGCCGACGTGATGCAGTACAAGGACGCCGGCTACCTGCCCGATGCGCTGCTGAGCTACCTGGCCCGCCTGGGCTGGTCGCATGGTGACCAGGAGCTGTTCAGCCGCCAGGAACTGATCGACCTGTTCGACGTGAAGGACTGCAATTCCAAGGCCTCGCGCCTGGACATGGCCAAGCTGGGCTGGGTCAACCAGCACTTCCTGAAGACCGAGGACGTGGCCGCCATCGTGCCGCACCTGGTGTACCAGCTGCGGAAGCTGGGCCTGGACGTGGCCGCCGGCCCGGCCCCGGAGGACGTGGTGATCGCCCTGCGTGAACGCGTGCAGACCCTGAAGGAAATGGCCGAGAAGGCCGTGGTCTGGTACCAGCCGCTGACCGAGTACGACGAAACCGCCGTGGCCAAGCACTTCAAGGCCGGCGCCGAGGTGGCGCTGGGCAAGGCCCGCGAGCTGCTGGCAGCCCTGCCGGAATGGACCGCCGAGTCGGTGGGCGTGGCCCTGCATGATGCCGCCGCGGCGCTGGAGATCGGAATGGGCAAGGTTGCCCAGCCGCTGCGCGTGGCCATCACCGGCACCCAGGTCAGCCCTGACATTTCCCATACCGTGTACCTGGCCGGCCGCGAGCAGGCCTTGAAACGCATTGATGTGGCCATCACCAAGGTAGCAACGGCCTGAGGCATCCTTGCCAGGCCCGAACCGGAGAACACGCATGCCCGCCAAGACCGCCACTGCCTGTACCGCCCCGCACCACCACGTCCATGACGCATCGGATTTCGTGGCGGTGGTCGAGCGCGTCTCGCGCGAACGCGGGCTGCGCCTGACCCCGATCCGCGCCAACGTGCTGAAGCTGATCGCCGAGGCCGGCAAGCCGGTCAAGGCCTACGAGCTGCTGGAATGGGTGCGCAACGGCAAGGGCGTGGGCGCTGATGCCCCGCCCACCGTGTACCGCGCGCTGGACTTCCTGATGGCCAATGGCTTCGTGCACAAGCTGGAGTCGGTGAATGCATTCGTGGCCTGCCATCACCCCAGCAGCGCCGCGCATTCGGTGCCGTTCCTGATCTGCAACAGCTGCCACAGCGCAGTGGAACTGGAAGACCGCGAGATCGTCACCCAGCTGGAAAAGCGTGCCAAGGAGCTGGGCTTCCAGCCGCAGGCACAGACCCTGGAAGTGCACGGGCTCTGCGCGCGCTGCGCGGGCTGATCGTGTCGGCGGTAGAGTCGGTCGGCGGTAGAGTCGACTGTTAGTCGACTGCTCTTCCGTGAAGCCCACGAGTACCCCGCGCTGCGCGATAGTCGACTGACAGTCGACTCTACCAAGCCGTCTCTACCAAGCCGAGTCCTGCAGGGTCGCGTCCTAGTCCATCGGCTTGCTTGCGGTATCCACCCGCACGATCACCGACATGCCAGGCCGCAACTCTGCGGCCAGCTTCTGGCCTTCATTGATCGAAATCCGTACCGGCAGCCGCTGCACCACCTTGGTGAAGTTGCCGCTGGCATTGTCCGGGCGCAGCACGCTGAATTCCGACCCGGTGGCCGGGGCGATCTCCTGCACGCGGCCACGCAGCACCTGGCCCTGGAACGCGTCCACAGAGAACGTGGCCGGCTGGCCGATGGCCATTCCCCAGGTCTGGCCTTCCTTGTAGTTGGCCACCACCCACAGCGTGTCAGGCACCAGGAACAGCAGCTGAGAACCGGCCGCGACGTACTGGCCCACGCGCACGCTGGCTTCACTGATCTGCCCGTCGCGCGGCGCGTGGATCACGGTATTGGCCAGATCGATGCGCGCCAGTTCCAGCTGCGCCTGTGCGCTCTCCACCTGCGCCTCCAGGCTCTTGCGCGCGACCTGGGTCGATACCAGGGTTTCCTCGGCAATGCGGATCTGCGCCTGTGACTGCTGGACGCTGGCCTGTGCCGACGCCTGGGTGGTGCGGAACTTGTCGCGGTCATTGATCGACACCAACTGCTGCGCGGCCAGTTCCTCGTAGCGCTTCAGCTCGTTGCGCGCGCGCTGCAGTTCGGCCTGGCCGGCCGACAGCGTTGCATGCGCGGAGGCGATCTGTGCGCGGTTCTGGGCCTGCGACTGGTCGGAGTTGGCGAGCGCCGCGCGCGCGCTGTCCAGCGTTGCCTGTGCCTGCGCGACACGCTGTGCGTAGATGCGGTCATCGATGCGCAGCAGCGGCGCGCCCTCCTTCACGTGCTGGAAGTCCTTCACCAGCACCTCGGTCACATAGCCGTTCACCTGCGGCGCCATCACCGTGATCTGCCCGCGCACATACGCATTGTCGGTCACCATCACCGTGCTGGTGAACGGCCACAGGTGCCACGCGCGCAGGATCAGCGCGATGCCCAGCAGGGCCACGACCACCATCACCACCACGCTGCGCGCGCTGGGCTTGAGGTACTTCGGCGCCACGGCAGGTTCGACTGGCGTGGGCGCGGGAGCGGCGTCCGTCGGTGGCGGTGGGGTGACGTTGTCGTCGTCGGTGCGGGGCGGAACGGGAGGCATGGGGTTGGACTCAGCGGGGCGCGGCCGGCGTGGCCACGGCAGGGGACGTGGGATGGCGCTTGCGCCATTGCTTGAGCACGGCGGTGCGCACCGACAACAGCAGCAACCAGCACAGGAAGCCGATGGCCAGCCAGCCACTCAGCGTGAACACATCATTGAAGCCGCGCACGTTGGCTTCGCGGCGCGTCGTCTGCGCCAGCTGCGCGCTGCCCTGCGCGCTGCGCAGCACCGGATCGGTGATCTGGGCAGCGTACAGCTGCTGCTGGATACGCAGGCGCTGCGCCACCACAGGATCGGCCGGGTCGAGCTGGCTGGTCAGCGCGCTGGAGTACAGCTGTTCGCGATGCAGCTGGAAGGTACCCAGCACCGCCGATCCGGCCAGGCCCCCCAGGGTCTGCGTGATCGACAGCGTTACCAGGAAGGTGATCATGTGATCCACGCCCTGTTTCAGAGCGGCGGAAATGCCGAGCATGATCAACGGGCCCATGAACATGCCGGCGCCGACCGAGGCCAGGAACTGGCTGGCATAGAAGTCGTGCGGCCGATCCATGCTGGTGCGATGCTGGTCGAAGAAGGCGGCGGCGCCCAGCAGCAGGATCGCCATCAGCAGCTGGGGGATCAGCCGCTTCGGGCCGAAGGTAAGTGATGCTCCGGCGATGCCAGTGACCACGCCCGCCAGTATCACCACGAACAGCGGGCGCATCTGGTCAGGCCCCATGCCCAGCGTGCGCATCAGGTTGACGACGCCATAGGACTGCTCGGTGGTGAGGAAGCGGATCAGAAAGGCACCGACGATGAAGTGCAGTACCGGCAGCTTCGACAGCCAGCGGATCTGCAGCAGCGGATTGCGCCGGTAGTGCTCGATGATGAAGGCGGTGGTGGACAGCACGATCGAGGCGACCAGTGCCCAGCCCAGCCATGGCGTGTTGAGCCACCAGCGCGTGTAGCCCTGCGCCAGCACGATCACCAGCAGCGCGACCGCCGGTGCCAGCAGCGCGAAGGTGAGGAAGTCCAGCGGTTCGAAGGCCTTGATCTGGATGCCGGGCGGCAGCTTCAGCACCACCACGGCTGCAAATGCACACAGCGCCAGGCCGGCTTCGAAGGAATACAGCTGGTGCCACTGGCCGGTATCGACCAGGCCTGGCGAAACGATCCAGGCGATCGGCACCGCCAGCTGCGAAAGGCCGACCCCGACCACCAGCAGATTGCCGGTGAACCGCCGCGGCAGCGCCTGCAACATGTACAGCGTGCCCAGGGTCGAACAGGCCGCGCCAGCGAAGCCGCTGGCGGCACGGGTCAGCATCGTGGTCTCGAAGCTGCCGACGAACAGGTGCAGCACCGCCAGCGCCGCATACAGGCCCAGCCCGATCTCTGCGAACAGGCGGATGCCGTACTGCTGGCGGAACTTGAAGGCCAGCAGGTTGGCCGTGACGTTGACCATTGCATAGGCCGCCACCAGCCAGCTGCCCTGGGTCGGGGTCAGCGCCAGCTGGCCCTGCAGGAACGGCAGGTTGGCGGTCACCAGCGCATTGCCGAGGCCGCCGGTGATCGCCACCAGCAGCGACACCAGTGCATAGGCCACGCGCCGATACGGCGGATGCCAGGGCATCGATGCCGAACCGGGCATGGTCGGCTTCTCGTGCTCCTCCCAATCCGGAACCGGCTTCAGATACGGCTGGACCATCAGCGGGCCTCGCTGGCTGCTCCCTGGAGACCCCCGCGCAGCAGCTGCAGGGCACGCCCGGCCAACTGGGCACGCTCGTCGCGGGTTTTGCCGCGCAGGGCCGCCCCCAGCATGCCCGAGATCAGTGAAATATCCGTCTTTTCCAGATCGGCCCGGCACAGGCCGGCTACCTTGGCGCGGGCGATCGGCACCTCCAGCAGGTCGCGCACGGTTTCGCGCGCGGTGCGCATGGCTGGCACATCCGAATCGACGGCGCGCCAGTAATCGGCCAGCGCCGGTGAATCGATGATGCGCTGGGCCATGCCCTCGAACACCTCGAACAGGGCATCGTCGCGGTCGCCGAGCTGTTCGACCTGGCGCCGGATCCGGTCGACCGTGCGTTGCAGCAACGCCTGGATCAGCGCGGTGCGGTCGGGGAAGTTGCGGTACAGGGTGGCGCGGCCTACCTGGGCACGTTCAACCACCAGGTCCAGAGGGGCGGTGACACCGTGTTGGCCGAACACATGATCGGCGGCGTCGAGGATGAGGGCACGGCGGGCAGCAGCATCGGCACGTTGGGCGGTCATGGGTATATTTTCGGACATTAGTGTCCGGTTGGCGAGACATTGAGTGACGGGATTGTCCGCTTGTTGTCGTACGCACATCTTTGTGACGGATACGTGATGGTGGGAATCTGAACGAAAACGGGGGCCCGAAGGCCCCCGTAGGATCACGTGGGGTCAGAGCCCTTTCCTGCGGAAAGGGATCCGACCCCGCCTACGCGATCAGAAGAACGCGCGGATGCCGAATGCGACACCACGGCCCGGCAGCGGCGAGTAGTCACGCAGCAGCGACGTATGCGGACGCACTTCGCGGTTGGTCAGGTTGCTGCCATCCAGGAACACCTCGTAGCTGTTGCTGGCGTTGCGATCCCAACGGTAGGCCAGGTGCGCATCGACCAGGGTGTAGCCGTTGCTCGGCTCCTCGTTCTGCGCGACGTCCTTCTGGCGGCTGTAACGCACCGCACCGACCGAAGCGCGCCAGCCATCCTTCGACCAGCGCAGGTCGGCACCGATGCGGGCCGGGGCGATGCGGGGCAGGTAGCCGGTGTTGGCCAGTTCCACGCTGTAGTTGTGGGTGTGGTCGCCATGCGGCACGGCGATGTCCAGGTTGCGGCTGCCGCTGCCATCCAGCTTGGCCTTCACGTAGTCACCGAACAGGCGCAGATCCCAGTCACCGGCGCCGCCCTCGAACAGGTGTACCAGCGCTTCGGCCTCGGCACCGCGGAACACCGCGTCCTGCTGGGTCCATGCACGAACCGGCAGGCCTTCGGTTACGCCGGTGTCGGCCAGGTAGATGAAGTCCTTGAACTTCGTCTGATAGACCGACGCCGAGAAGTCCAGGCGTTCGCTGTGGGTGTGGATACCCAGTTCCACGCGCTGGCCGCGCTCGGTCTTCAGGTTGGCATCGCCGATTTCCAGCGAGCGGGTGGCGATGTGCGCGCCGGCGGCATACAGCTCTTCGTTGGTCGGTGCACGCTCGGAGCTGTCCACGCCGATGCGCAGATCAACGGCATCGTTGAGCTTCCAGATGCCAGCGGCAGACAGGTTGGTGGCGCCGAACGTGCGACGGCGGTAGTCACCGGTCGGGTCCAGCTTGACCTGATCGTGGCGGCCGCCCAGTTCCAGCTTGAACGGGCCGAACTGCTTTTCCTGCAGCACGAACAGGCCGATGTTCTTCGTACCGGTATCCGGTACGAACGCCTCTTCACCCTTGGCGCCGAAATCACTGTTGCCGAACTGCAGGCCGAACGCGCCATCCCAGCCGCCGATCTGCTGTTGCACCGCTTCCAGGCGTGCCTCGATGCCACGGTTGGTGAAGCGGGTGGAGGGCGTGCCGGCCTCCAGTTCCACGTGCTCGTAGTCGGTGTAGGCCACGCGTGCGTTGATGTTCTTCAGGAAGGAGACCGGGTTGTAGATGCCAGCCTTGGTCTCGAAGCGGTTCTGCACCATGTCGATGCGCACGTCATGCTCGTCGCCGCCTTCCTCTTCGTCGCCATGGTCGTGGCCGTGGTCATGGCCGTGATCGTCGCCATCGGCGTGCACGTGCGCTCCGTTGGGAATGCCGTAGTTGGTGCGGTAGGTGCTGGCCGACACGCCGAAGTAGCCGCCGTCGCCCAGCCAGGTCGCGCCGACGCCACCGGCGCGGGTACGGATGGAGCTGTTGTCGAGGCGGCCGCGGCGCGGCTCTTCGCCCTCCTCGCCCGCGTGGTCGTGGTCGTCGTGGTGGTCTTCCAGGCTGTCGATCACCGCATAGCCGGGAATGCGGTAGTCGTCGCCATTGCGTACCAGGCCGTCCACATGAAGCACGACATTGCCGGTGACGCCATCGAGGCGGAACATGCCGCTGCGCTCGTTGTTCACCGAATTGCCACGCAGCTCGGCGCGGCCGCTGAGCGGGCGCTCGGGCAGCTCACGCGCGATGCGGCCGTCGACCACATTGACCGCACCACCGATGGCACCGCTGCCGAACAGCAGCGTGGCCGGCCCCTTCAGCACTTCGATCTGGTCAGCGAGGAACGGCTCGATGCTGGTGGCATGGTCCGCACTGACGGTGGATGCATCCATGTTGCCCATGCCGTTGGACAGCACGGCCACGCGCGGGCCTTCCTGGCCGCGGATGATCGGGCGGCCGACGCCGGGGCCGAAGAAGGTGCTCTGCACACCCGGCAGCTTGGCCACGGTGTCGCCGAGGGTACCGGCCTTCTGCTCGTCCAGGCGCTCGCCAGCCAGCACGTCAACCGGGCGTGCCAGGGATTCTGCATCGCCCTGAAGCGGCGAGGCGGTGACCTGCACCGACGACAGTTCAGTCAGGTGGCGGTCACGATGGGAGGTGTCCTGGCCGGCTGCAAAGGCAATGGACGGCAGCAGGGTGGCCAGAGCCAGGGCCAGGGCCAGGGAATGCGGCTTGAGCCGCGGGGTGTGGGTGGGCATGAAGAAGTCCTTTGTTACTGTATATCAATCGCTGGGCGCACGAATCCCGTCAGCGGGACAGGGGGAGGGAAACCGTGCGGGTCGGGAATGGATGTTATATTATTCCATAACGATTCGCCGACCCTGCTGGAAGTCATGTCCCTGTCCTCACGCCTGCGCCACCTGCTCGACCGTTTCGGTGCCACTGGTTCGATGCTGTGCGCGGTGCACTGCGCGGTGATCCCCGTGTTGCTGGCGGCGGCGCCGTCGCTGGGCCTGTCGTTCTGGCTGAGCGACGGCGTGGAGCAGGCTCTGGTGGTGTTCGTGACCCTGCTGGGTCTGTTCAGCCTGGTCTGGGGCTACCGCCGGCATGGTGCGTTGCGCGCCCTGGGCTTCCTGATTCCCGGCCTGGTCGCGCTGTGGGCGGGCGTGCTGTACGACCCGCTGCACCACAACGCGGTGCCGCATGCGGTGGTGATGACCATCGGCGGCCTGCTGGTGGGCGTGGCCCACCTGGTCAACCTGCGCCTCAACCACGGTCACGTGCACGACGGCAGCTGCGCGCACTAGGCGCTCCGTGATAGGATTTTCGATCGTGCGCGGGGGCGCCCAGCAAGGCGGCCCCGCCGAACCCGTGTCAGTACGGGGTAACCAGATTTCACACTTGAGGAGTTGAAGACATGGGTAAGGGTGACCGCAAGACCGCCAAGGGCAAGCGTTACAACGCCAGCTACGGCAACGCCCGTTCGCATACCGCGAGCAAGGTCGCCGTAGGCGCCGCCGCCCCGGTTGCCAAGAAGACCGTGGCCAAGGCTCCGGCGAAGAAGGCCGTGGCGAAGAAGGCCGTCGCCAAGGCCTGATCCGGCCGGTGATGAGTCCAAAGAAAACGCGGCGCCTGGCGCCGCGTTTTTTTATGCGTGTCGTCCGGGCCGCCGCGTCCGCCGGCCGTGGGCCGGCACTACCCACATTGGCGCGGTAGCGCCGGGCCATGCCCGGCGGAGACATTCGATCAACGCAGGGTCTGCTTCAGCGTTTCCGGATTGCCATCATTCGGTGCAGCCGGCACCTGCAGCAGGTGGGCCAGCAGCGGGTAGACATCCACGTTGTCGAAGCCCTCGATCACCAGGCCCTGGCGGAACGACGGGCCGCCGGCCACGAACACCGCACGCATCGACGGCAGCGCATTGTCGTAGCCATGCGAACCCCGCTCCTGCTTGGCGCGCTTGGCGATCTTTTCGCGGTGCAGCGCATCCCAGCCTTCATCCATGGCGCAGACGATGTCCGGAACCCGCGGGTGCGTACCGTAATGCCAGCGCGGTGGCAGGCTTTCCTTCTTCCAGCATTCGTAATGCGCATGGCGGCCAAGCAGCGCGCGCTCGGCATCCGTTTCACGGCCGGGCAGAGGGGCGAACCCTACGGATTGGCCCTGGCTGACATTGCGCGCGATGGCCGGATCGACCATCGATTCGGTCGCGATCACGTGGCCATCGGCCACGCTGGCCATGCCATGGTCAGACACCACGATCACGTTGGTGGTGGATGCCAGCCCACGCTGCCGCAGGCCGTCCAGCACCTGCCCGATGATCTGGTCGGCACGCACGATGGCGTCGGCGTACTGCTTCGAATCCGGGCCGTAGTGATGGCCGGCCTTGTCCACGTGTTCCATGTACAGCGTGGTCAGTCGCGGCGCATCGGCATCGGTCTGCGCCAGCCAGTCGAGCACGACGCCGGCGCGCTGCTCCAGCGGCTCCTGCCCGTCATAGACGCGCCACTGGCTCGGGCGCACGCCGCGGATTTCCGACTCGCTGCCCGGCCACGAGGTGGTGGCGGTGCGCACGCCGACGTTCTCGGCGCTGACCCAGATCGGCTCACCGCCCCACCAGCCACTGGTGGTGACCGCCTCGCGGTTGCTCAGTTCGAAACGTCCCAGTGCTGCATCGTCCATGCTGTTGTTGACGATGCCGTGGTGGTCCGGGCGCAGGCCGGTGGCGATGGTGTAGTGGTTGGGGAAGGTCAGGGAGGGGTACGACGGCGTCATCCAGCGCGCGCGTACCCCGCCGTCGATCAGTCGCTGCAGGTTCGGTGTCAGGCCGCGATCGAGCGCATCGGCGCGCAGGCCGTCAATCGAGATCAGAAGCAGCTTCGGCGGTGCAGCTGTTGCAGCAGTGGTGGGAACAGAGGCAGAAGGGGCGGGCGCGGTGGTGCAGGCGGCCAATGGCAGCAGCAGCGCCAGCGCGCAGGTCAGGCGTACGGAAGTCATCCACGCATGATAAGCCGGTGCAATGACCGGCCCAAGACACGTTGCGCCGAAGGACGCAGCGTGTCCGCGCATTTTTCCTTATCCCCGCGCCTGTCGACGCGCCCCGTTCAACAACAAGGGGGCTCTTCTCCAGACAGATTACAGATGCTTCCATCCACGCATGGCGTGGATCTACCGTGTCGACCAAGGTCGACACCTACCAGCCACCGCTCAGTAGGCCATCCCGACGGATCGCAGGAACCTGTCGAAGGCGTGGTGGGGGGGGGGGGGGGGGGGGGGGGGGCGGCGGGGGGGGGGGGGGGGGCGCCCGGCGGGGGGGGGGGGGGGGGCCCGCCCCCCCCCCCCCCCCCCCCCCCCCCCCCCCCCCGGGGGGGGTTGGGGGGGGGGGGTGGGTGTTGGGGGGGGGGGGGGGGGCCCCGGCCCCTAAAACACACCCCAAAACCCGTGTGGGGCTGGTTTAAACCCCCAAACCCCGCCGCGGTTTTTCATCACCCCCCCCCAAACCACACACA